>JADFUQ010000180.1 GCA_015222065.1 Bacteroidota bacterium | reverse complement strand
GCATTTTCGAAGAAACTTTGAATTATATAGCCCAACACGGTTAATTCATACAAATTTATGAACTTAATAATACCTGTGAATAAATATGTCAGTAAAGATATTAAAAATCTACTGAAAAAAAATTACGTAACGTTATGTATTAGTTAAATTGTCTTTTATTTCGTTTGCTTTGAATTATTCAGACTTTCTATTCAAGAGAATCTAGTTTATAAAACTCGTCTTTTCCAAGTTTTTTAAGGATCTTTTCCGACCATTGATATGCAGAAGGCATCTCTCCTATAAATACAATATTTGCAGGTGATAATAAGGCGGGTAGTTGATAGACATCCGTAACTCTCAGGCAATTGAGCATTTCAATGGCAGGTCCCCTTCCATCTGGCTGACTTGGCTTATCCTGGCTTTCAGGCGGATTTTTTAAAATCAGTTTTTGACAATTATCATCAAGCAAAGCCGCATACATTGCCACAACTGTCATTTCATCTCTTGCCGCGATGCCGATCTTATCTTTATCCACGCCCTCCAGGGTCCGGCAAAAATTTATGCAGCGCAACAGGTCATATACCTGCATGGAAGCTACTGTTCTCCCTGTCCATGCTGAAGCACGTCTTATATGCCATTGCAGATTTGGTGCCCATCCGTTTTCACCAACACCTCTCACTTCAAAATAGGCTATATTCCATTCATCATTCAAGTTGTCAATGAATCCTTCCGATTCCCAACGGTTTTCATCAGGGCTTCGTAAAACAATCATCAGAGGTTTCTCTTTTTGAGGTTCATTTTTCCAGCGAACATCCACCTTTAAGCGCCAGCCCTCCTCTGATATGAAGCTATAAACTTCCCAGCCGTATTGGGCACCATCAGCAGCGCGGAATACCAGCCTGGGATCAAAAGGCGCCGGGTCTTGTGGAAAAGCGCCGAAAGTTTCACGTCTCAGGAATCTTTTTACCGAATTCCTGAAAGCGTACAATTCCTTTTCATTTGAAATTACAGGAGCCGCGGGAAGCTGAATAAAAGAGTCCTGAATTGTCGTGGTCCGGTCGTCTTCCGGAGGTCCGTAAACGTAAGCCTTCAATTCTTCTTCCGATAACTGAATTTCCGGTGATTTATCGATATCTCCCGTGTTTTCGGGGGAGATATGTTTTCCCATCAGATGTTTCAGGAAAAATGAAAAGATCTTTTGCCTGGATATCTGGTGGTAGGAATGGCCTCCCGGTGTTTCCACAAGGCTTATATGTTCAGGTGCATCGTAAAGATCATATATTTTTTTAATATCTGAATAGAGTTCACGTAACGATTCAATGGTATATATGCCGTCACGATCTGCCTGTGCAATAAGAAGTGGTCTTGGTGCAATCAGGGCGCCAATGTCCTGGAAGTCCCATAGGTAAGTGTTGATGGGCACCATACAATCGCAGTGCCCGTCGATTGTTCTGGTCAAAAGATGCGATTTCAGAGTACCGGCTCCACACACCGGCGCTGCTGCCTTAATGCGTGGGTCCAAAGCAGCAATATACCAACTCTGTGCCCCTCCTCCGGAAATGCCGGTTACTCCCAGATTTTCACGATCTACTTCCGGTCTTTCAGAAAGGAGATCGAGACCCCGTATAGCGTTCCAGGCTTCTACTCCGCCAGGTGTGTAACCCCGGCTGTACCAGTTAAACCAGCCATTGGCATAACACCCCCAGTGCTCTCCTTTAACCTCACCAAATTGTATTGTCTCGATGATCAGACAGACGAATCCCAACTGGGCAAACTTTCTGGGATGTGTCTGATAACGTACTTTCTGGGTACGCGAATGTCCGCAAACATAAAGAATGGCGGCTCTTGGTTCTTCAATATTGTCAGGTATATACAGGTTTGCCGGTACGTACAAACCGGGCAGGGATTCGTAGTAAAGTTTTTCGATACGGTATCCTTCTTTTTGAATAGTACCTGTTATCCTGACATTTAGTTCAGGCCTATTACCATTCATCGGCATATCCGTAAGGCTCATCATTTCAATAAATTCATCGTATCGCTGTGGTCTTACTTTTTCCCAATCCTCAAGAGAGTGAATACTTGCAAGCGAGTTGTCAGTAATTTCCTCAGCCACCTTCATCAAGTATTCGCGGATATTATTTGATTGACCGGGTTCAGGATGAGTTTGTACCGGCAGGTTTTGCGCGTACATACCGGAAAGGGAAAAGGTGATTAATAATAATGTAAGGATCGTTCTTAGCATGGTTTTAGCAGGTTTTAAATTATAATAAAAAATAGAGGATTCAGATAATTTTTATTTTGAAAGCTTTTCAATCTGATATAATACTGTTCCTTTTTCATCATTATATGTGAGATGAAGTGTTGGAATGTCTTCATTAACATATACTTTAACATGCAGGAATCCGCCTGATTCCTCTCCTTCTCCTTGTACATAGGGTTGTTTGATAGTAGCTTCCGGATCGGTTGACTCCGGATCGCCCGGTAAACGGCCTGCCCTGGAATTTGCATCCACCAGGGCTCCACAGGAGAATTCTTCAATCCCTGAAGGGTCAATTGAATGATATTGCCAATGCCTGTCACCACATGCAATAAAAAAATTATTCCCAATGAATCCATTTTCTTTTAACCAAAAAAAGAATTGATCTCTTTCGTATCTGAATCCATTTATGTTTGTATGATTATCGGTTTTATATGAATCGTCAGGACCAACCAATGGGGTAGGAGAGATAAGTATTTTAAATATTGCATCACTTTTCAGAAGTGTTTTTTTTAACCAGGCAAATTGTTCCTTTCCCCACAAGGATTTATCCGGACCATCGGACATAGAGTTGGGGCTACGGTAATCACGACCTTCAGTGAACCAGATCTGAAGGTTTTTATTAAGGCGGTAAGTGCGGTATGTCTTTGCTTTTGGGCTATCCGGGTCAACAACAGGAACCTGTTCAAGGAATATCTGTTTCCCCAATGTATGACCCGGCTCTTCCGTACCGGTTGTATCGCAGTCGTTGAACCGGTAATCATGATCGTCTTTTTCCCAGTAAGTGCCAACGTTACTGAATAGTTCAATGTATCCGGGCTGAGCAAACTGCTCATGCCACTTATGTCGCATTTCCTCTTTTGTCCTGGCTCTGTTTTGTTTTGGATAATCGTAGTAAACATTATCCCCCGTACCAATGAAGTAATCAGGTTTCATTTGAGCTATTGTTGCCAGAGCCGGATACCCCAGGTTTTTATTTTGACCTGTATACATTCGAGTTCCCGGATTTTCCCTGGTCCCATTGATCCCATAATGGAATCTTGAATAGTTCATGCCTGTTACTATCACAAGGCTTACCTCTTTTTCTGAATTTTTACCCGGGAGTGTGGTGAAACTATTGACTTCCCCGTACTTGGTGTATGTACCTGTTATGCCATATTCCAGTCTGTAAAAATAGCGGGTGGCTGGCTTAAGATTTTTCACTTTAACCTTAATAATAAAATCGTTATCAGAATTTGCCAGTTTCCATGATGAATAAACAGGATGGCTGAAATCCGGTAAAGTATCAATTTCAAACCGGGCAATACCTTCTTTCCCCATGATGTCTTCATTTTGTACTTTTTCAGATTTAGTCAGTCTGGATTGAAGAATTACACTGTTTTCAGTGACTTCTCCTGCCATAGTGCCCTGAGCTATGTATATTGCCAGTGAGTCAAAGTACATTTCAGGTTCAAATCCTTTATTGTAATATGGGTATTTGTCAAACATATCTCCTTTACCCATAATCCTCGGATCATCTGTTTCTATGAGTTCATCAAGAAGCTGCTTCCGGAGTTTTTCTCTATCCTTTTGATAATCAGGCAAACCTGCCACGTTTTTTAGTTGACCCGGGTCTTTTTTCAGATCATATAACTCTTCAGACGGTCGTTTCAGGAAAGCCAGTTGGTATAATTTATTCACTACGGGGTCCTCTTTGTTTTCCATCATGAAACGTTTGGTTGGAGAATTATCAATATCACCGTATGGCCTTTTGGGGTCTGATGATTCATAACCTTTAGGATCACCAGCCGGCCAGCGGTCAGGTTCGAAGTTAATAATATACAGAAAGTCTTTTGTACGGATTGCGCGCATAGGATATCCAAGTCCACCTTTTCGTACCCATGCATGTCTCTCCTTGCCAAGGAGTACGTGATTGCGCTCGTTGTCCACCTGGTCTGATTTTTCAGAGAGAAGAATGTTCATTAGGCTTTTTCCGGTTGTTTGATCCGGGATGTCTAAACCTGCTGCTTCCAATATAGTAGGGGACAGGTCGGTAAGGCTGACAAATTCGGCTACTACCCGTCCTCCTTTCACTTTAGTGCCCCAGCGAATAGCAAGAGGCATTCGCGTACCAAAATCGTACATATTACTTTTACATCTCGGGAAGGGCATTCCATTGTCAGATGTACAAATGATAATGGTGTTTTCAAGTTCCCCTGTTTCCTCCAGTGCTGCTATCATTTCTTCCAGGTGCCTGTCGTACCATTCAATCTCGAAGTAATAATCCAGGATGTTCAGTCTTACCGTTTCGTTATCCGGCAGGCAGGGTGGGACCAGGGCATCTTCCGGGTTTTTGCCTGATTTGAGCCCTATATCTTTATCATATGGCAAATGCGGTTCATAGCTTCCATACCAGAAGCAAAAAGGCTGATCCGAAGGTCTGCTTTTAAGAAATTCCCTGAAATTACCGGCATAGTCAATATCACTGATATGACCGGGTGATTCATTTTTAAGCTTTTTAAATGCCTTACCTGCCGGATTTTGCTCTCTTCCTCCCTTTTCAATTATCCCCGGGCTCCATCCTTTACCGGTATACCCGGTATAATATCCATTATTTTCAAGTATTTCAGGATAGGAAACAAATTTCTTTTGCAGGGTACTCCACAGATTGCCTCCTTCTTCCAGTCGCCAGTGGTATTGACCCGTCAGAACAGCTCCACGGGAAGGAGTACAAGATGGAGCAGAGCAATAAGCATTCGTGAATAATACTCCTTCAGTAGCTACACGATCAAAGGCAGGTGTCTCAATTCCTTTTGCTCCGGCAATGCCGGCATGTGGCCATGACCAGTCATCAGCTATGGCAAAAAGAATATTTGGCTGTTTTTCCTCTTTTCCGGAGCAACCTGATGTCAGGATAACCGTGGTAAGAGCTAAAAAGATAATTACAGCGCTGTTAAGCGATTTTAGTAAGTTGTTCATATTTCTATTTTAATAATTTCCTTGCTAACCAGTCGTACATTTTTTCTCTTTGTTCCGGGAAAGTAAAGTGTTCGGTTTCCGGGACAATAAAAAATTCCTTTGGGGCTGTAATAGTATTATAAGCAGAAAACATGGAAGTTGGCGGGCAAACTCTGTCGTTATACCCGGAAGAATAAAATCCGGGGACTGTAATAAAACGTGCAAAGTTGACGGCATCATAGTACTTTGAAGTTTCAATTTTATCCGGTTTTCGGGTAAAATCATCCTTAAAAAGATGAGGCCAGCCTCCGGCTCTGTCATGAAGGTAACCTGTTAAATCGCAGAGAGCAGGATAGAAAACCCCAAGATACTTAATCCTGTTATCAAGTCCCGCGGTAATAATTGAAAGACCGCCTCCCTGGCTGCCTCCATATACAGCTAAGGTTTCTCCGTCGAATTCCGGCAGGGAAAAAATGTAATCCACAGCTCTGACACATGCGAGGTAAACGCGTTTATAATAGTACCTGTCCTTATCATCCAGGTTGATAGTCGGATAATTATGTATGGCAGCTCCCATCATATTACCATAAACCTCCCTGTTCATAATAACCGGAACACCGTGAATACCTATTTGCAATGTAATTATTCCCCGTTCAGCCATATCAATATTTCCTTCATAAGGGCGTGCACCTGCCCCTGGTACTTGAAGCATAGCCGGATATTTTCCGCTTTTCTTAGGAATACATAAAATTCCATACACCCTGCCGGTTATGTTAGCAATATTCACTTCGTATGTATTAACCTTCTCAGTGCATTTTTCCGGTAAAAGAGTGACTTTTGCTTCAACCGGTACTTTCGCAAGTTCTTCTTTCGCGCTTTTCCAAAAAACAAGAAAATCGTCAGGCAGGTTTGTTGTTGGCTTAATTTTGAATGGGTCAAAAGCTGCAGTTGCATATTCAGTATAAGTACGGCCATCATACTCTACCGTTATAGCACATCTCAGGAATCCCGGTTTATCCAGTTTCTCTTTAAGTTGGCCACAACCTTTAGCAAGATTTGTAGTCCCTGATTGAACAGGGGACATTCTGTCAGGCTGTATTTCATACGAGATTTTCACATCCTTCATAGGTATGTTCGATTTCAGTACGGAAATATTAAAGATTGCAGTTTCACCAACCTTGTAGTTCCAGTCAGGATGGTCAGGCGCCACTAATATCTTAATATAAGACAATCGGGGCTGAGCACTTGCTTTCTGAATAGAATTAGGTAGAATCAGAAAAGTTGTAACTATTAAAAGTGATATCAATCCTTTTTTCTTAATAAAAGCAGTACCATTGGAGATTGTTAGTGTTTTCATTTTGTTTATTTTAGTTATTTTATTCATTTCTTTTTATTCCTGACTAAGTTAGTTTTTTTCCTGCAAAACGAGACATGCCGCTCCGATTAGTCCGGAATAGTCTCCCAATTGGGCAGTAACCACTTTTGTTTTCTCCGCGGGAAGAGGACAAAGATATTTGCGCAGAAATTGCTCCATTGCAGGTGCGAATAAGTCCATGGCATTGGCAATGGATCCTCCTAAAATTACAATATCAGGATCAATTGTATTTATTCCCCAGGATATAGCATATGCCAGGTGTTCGCCAAATTGTTCCCAGGTTCGTTTGGCGGGTTTATCACCATTGTACGCCAGTTGTGCAATTTCCAAAGCAGATTTTTTTTTACCGGATAATTTTCTATACATTCGGCTGACGCCCCTGCCGGACACGAAATATTCAATTGTCTCATTTTGATATGGTGAAGGCCAGACCTCGCACGCATGCTGGGTTGCTCCCAAAAAAATCTTTTTGTTGATCACTGTTGCACATCCCAGACCGGTACCAAGTGTATATCCCATAACTATTTCATGTCCGCTTCCCGCTCCGAAATAACATTCTCCAAGGATAAGACAATTGGCATCATTATCCAGAAAAACAGGGATATCAAATCTTTCATGAATAGTTTTTTTTAATGGAAAATAGTTTAATGTGGGAAGAAATGGGCATTCCAGAATAAGTCCTTCCTTCATATCCAAAGGACCTGTTGCACCAATTCCTATTCCTGAAATGTCTGTTATTTTTAACCGGGCATTGCTCAATGTTTTTTCTATAGAGTTAAAAATCCGGTTGATAATAACCTTTTCAGAATCATTACCCCCAGTGGGTATGGTACAGGGTTTCCCAAGAATTTTCCCTTTGGGTGTAACAAGACCACTCATAATTTTCGTTCCGCCAAGGTCAACTCCAAGAATTGCTTTTCGTGTCATTTTGTTATATTCTATCATGCAATATTAAGTTTACCTTTTCCCCATATTGCAAGTGCAAACACGTATAAGAATGCCAGAACATTAATAAGCATGGCTACTTGTAAGTTTATCAGGTCTCCGATAAAACCAACGAGAAATCCTAAGAAAGCACCACCTACAATTGCTGTACATAAAATTCCGGATATGGCACCATGGTTTTCATCAAAGCTTTGTATGGTAGCGCTAAAAATTGAAGTAAAAGAAGCACATGTAAAATATCCTACCAGGGCAAAGCCGACAAAAGCAATTTCCTTTGGGCTGTAAATTGTAATTATAAGAGTGACACAGGTTAAAAGGCTGTGAATTATAAAGATCTTGCGTGGCTTAATGAACTTCATCATCGGACCAATTATCAGACGTCCTATAGCTTGAAACAGCCAGAATGCCGCCACAACCAATGCAGAAATGGAAGGGAAAGCCGAAGCAAAAAAAGTACCTTCTTCCCAAAGAGATTCATTAGGTCCTACGCCATGTATTTTTCCCATAAAAGTGACAATATAAGAGGAAGTCCCAACTTCAGCGCCGACATAAAGAAAAATACCTAGCGCATAGGTGATAATTAGTGGGTTTCTTAAAAGCTTCCGGGTAACTGAAGACTGAATTTTTTCTTCAACAGAGAGGCTTATTTCCGGAAATTTCGCGATGATAAGTAAAAATAACAGAATGGAATTTATTATTCCAAAAATTAAATAAACGGTATTCCATGAAAGTCCGGCGGACTCTATCAGAGGTAATAATATGGGGCTAATAGCATATCCAAGAGCACCGATGCCAATGATAATAGTCAGATTAGCCGTGTATCTTTTCGGTGCATCTAATTCCCGGATAAAAGGATTTCCGGCCGTTTGAATAGCTGTGACTCCTGCTCCTGTTAAGAATATCATAAAGATGACAATAAGATAATTACTACTAAAGTAAAAAAGAAAACTACCAAGAGTCATCAGTATCATTCCGAGCAGAAGAACAAACCGGGCGCTGATCCTATCCATTGTTAATCCAAAAGGAATGGAAAGTAATCCGTAAGACAGGTAGAATGCAAAGGGTAATAAGGCAGCAATTTTCAGAGATACGTTATATTGTATCTGGAACCTGTCAATTATTACACCGATCACTGATGTAAGCAGTCCGAATGATATATACATTAAGACTGTAATGGTAATTAAGTACCAGTGAGTCTTCTTTTTTTTCATCAATTATATTTATTCCACTTTTGTTATTTTTGCACCCCTTGTAAAATATCCGGGCTTAAGTCCAAGATCAATAGCACGGAAATTGACAATGAATTGCAAGGGTATAATACCACCGATTGCAAACAAATATTCATCTTTAACTGATATCCTGAAAACATGAATATTGGGTTCGGAAAATTTAATATCTGAATTGGTTATCAGAATAACTTTCCCTTTAAATCTGGCAATATCAAGAGCCATTTTAATACTTTGATCAAAAGTGTTACCTTCAGGTGCAAAAACAATTGCCCTGAATCCTTCTTTTACCATTTCCATTGGTCCGTGCCTGAACTCACCTCCAAGGATACCCCCGGCAGGAATTCGTACTGCTTCTTTGAACATTAAAGCCCCCTGAAGGACCGAAGAATATGAAGGTCCCCGCCCGATAATTTCAATGTGATCATATTCACCTAAAAAACGGGTAATTTCAGG
>JADFUQ010000016.1 GCA_015222065.1 Bacteroidota bacterium | reverse complement strand
TAGTGTTACACAATACGGTAATCAAGGTTGGAGCAGGACTTGGTGGTAATGACACAATGGACTACGCTTACTTCAGGAACAACTTGGCTATCGGGGGATTAACAGGCGGAAAAAACTGGGGGAATTATGGTGCGGGAAATCCTTATGCTGCAGATATAATAGACCCCGGAGATTTTAGTGATTTTGATTATGATGCAGTAGGAGTATATGGAACCCCATACATTGCAAAAATTGGAGGAAAACCATTTTCAGAAGTGGAAAAGCATGGTATTGAGCATATAAAAATCGAAGAAACATTCAATAATGTTGAATTTACATTTCCACCGATCCCTGAACGAAAAGTCCCTGACCTCAGACCTAAACCAGGCTCCAGGGTAGAAGATGCAGCCGTTCGAATCCCTAATATTAATGATGACTTTAGCGGTAATGCCCCGGATTGCGGCGCCTATGAAGTGGGGCAAGAGTTACCACACTACGGACCGCGTGATTTGAAGGATGAAGGATGAAGATGGAAGAATGCCACTAAAACACTAAGACACAAAATAACACAAAAGGAAAATAGAATTGAAGAATAATGGTTAGAATGATGGAATAGTGGAATAGAGGGAATAAATGAATTGTGATGCAGTGTTGCGGTGTTGCAGTATGAAGAATGTTTGAGGTTTGAGGTTTGAAGTTTAAGGTTGAGACCAGCAACCAGTAACCAGTAACTTTGAACCCCTTTGGAAGTTCGAAATATGAATGATGAATTATGAAGTAAATACCCTGTCAATTTGAACTTTGAACTCTTTAGAATAATGATTATAATGATGGAAGATTGGAATTATAGAGAAATACGTTAACTTACTGACAGCTAATAGCTAATAGCAGCAATTAGTAACTCAAATATGTATCACAAAAACAAAATATTATGAAACGAAAAATTTATTATCCGGCGGTTTTCTTAACAATTCTTTTATTAATGTTTATTGCTAAGATTAATGCTTTCTCAAAAGATTCTGAAACTGCACTACTCAAACCTTTTCGGGTACTTGTAATAATTGGAGATCAATGGGAAGATCCCGCGAGTTACATGGTGACCAGGCCTAAACCATTAGAGAAATACTCGGGTTATTTCACCAGACCTGAAGTTTCAGGTCCGGTCGATTTTTTTCATTTGATGGTTTTACTCAAATCATGGGCCATTCCCTTTGATGTAATCCGGTTAGATCAGCAATTCCTCGACCGGTACATGTTCTTAAATATGAACGAAGAACCGAAATATGGTACCATTATTTGGGATGTGAATCAAAGTGATAAATTGTTGCATCCTGATTATTCTATTATTCAGGAAATGGTACAGGATTATGGAATCGGTTTTATCGCCTTATCAGACCGCATTTCCCCACCGGAGATACAGTCTGTTTTAGGATTGAAATATGCCGGTTGCTGGGAAAGTAATAAAAAAATGGAAGTGGTAAGTGACCATTTTCTGACAAAAGGTCTCAATTCTCCATTTACGGTTGACGATAATATTAGCCCGAACTATGGTAGTGGTGTCCATATGAAGCGGCAACAGGTTGAAGTTTTAGATGGCACATTCACCCTTGTTAGGCAGGGATCCTTTCCGCAAGCAACCGCGAAAATTTTCATGTCGGGCGGTCGTACTGTATGGATAGGTAATGATCACAATAATATGTTCTATTTTCAGGATATACGCACACTATTGCGGCGTGCCATTACATGGACTATTGGGTACAATCTTTATAAAACATGGGAAAATGACTTGATAATGATTATGGATGATCCGGGGGGTGCACAAAGTGTGTATCTGGAACATTGGCATTATCCGGAGTTGACAGAAGATGTTATCGAAAAATATCTGATTAAACCCTTACAGGAACACAATGCAATACTCAATATAAATTTTGTTGCCGGTTTTGTGAATGATAAAAAGCATATGCTTGAACCTACATGGAAACAGAATTTTATAGATGAGTTTGGTACAAAACAAGATTATATTTCAGGTAAACGTGGTTTCGATAAAGGTGTGGAACTTGGCGTTTTTGAGGTGATGTGTCATGGACTTACGCACATGCAACCCGATCTGGTTTCAAGCCCCGGTTGGTATGAATCCCCGTTAGATCAGGAAAGGTCTGAAGTTGGTTGGTACCGTGAATTTGGAGATACCCGGCGACACAAAGAGATCCCTGCCGCAGAACAACTTTGGCGTATGAAAACCTCTAAAGAATGGATAACTGAGCAGTTTGGGGTTACTCCCCTGGAATTTTGTGCGGGAGGAAATGGGATTTCAATTTCATATATTAATAATACATTTAAGTTAGCCGGACAAGCAGGTTTTGGTTGGTGTGGATGGACACAGGGCTATCTCGGCACTGATATGGTTATTGTTGAATGGGAATTTATGGGCACACCTGAGTCTCCTTTGTTTGTTGCTGCCCCACCTGATGCGCATGACTTCGGGATTACCACGAATCCTGAGGAATTTGCTACTATTTTTAGTAAATACCCTCAGGGCCGTTTTATGGGAATCAACGAATTTATCGGCTATTTACATGCAAACAATTCAGGATCCTGGAGCAAAGAAGAAACAAAACTAATGATCACCGTTGATTATGACCCGCATTACTGCCTGTATTTTAATAACCATCCATCATCATGGTCTTTTGAATTATCCGATTGGCTGGAAAAGAAAATGGGTAAAATTTCTTTAATAAAAGTAGACGGGAAAGCTATTCCATCTTTACTATCTCCTTTCAATATCCCGGTCCCAACCGGTACAGGGAAACATAAAGTTGAATTTGTTTTTTGACAGTATCTTAGAATTGACTAATATTGAAAAAAAGAAATAATGGCAAAATATTCCAGAATTGAAGTAGTGTTAAAAATGAAAGAAACCGGTATGATTCCGGTATTCTTTCACAAGGACATTGATATTTGCAGGAAAATTATTGAAGCATGCTACAAAGGGGGTGCAAGGCTCTTCGAATTTACGAACAGAGGTGACAGGGCACATTCTATTTTCGGGGAACTCATTACATGGGCAGAACAAAAAACACCTGATATGATACTTGGTGTTGGTTCTGTAATTGATGCAGGAACTACTTCTCTTTATATACAACTTGGAGCTAACTTCATAGTTTCTCCTGTTCTTAAGGAAGATATGGCTGTTGTGTGCAACAGGAGAAAAATATCCTGGTCGCCGGGCTGTGGGTCATTGACCGAAATTTCCAGAGCCGAAGAATTGGGCGCTGAGGTAGTCAAAATATTTCCCGGGTCACAGGTTGGAGGTGCTGATTTTGTTAAATCAGTGCTTGGACCCTGCCCATGGACCAGTATCATGCCAACCGGAGGCGTAGCACCCACAGAAGAAAATCTCAGTAAATGGTTTAATGCAGGAGTTCATTGTGTAGGTATGGGTTCAAAACTGATGATAAAAAACAAGCAAAATCAATATGATTATCAGGCCATTATTGAAAAGACCAGAGAGTCAATTGAGATTATCCGAAAAGTCCGTGAGAGTTAAGGTAAAATAGAACATGGATGACACAGATAACACAGATTTTCACGGATTTAAAATATTTGTAAAACTCCGGTAGCATGCCTGTAATAATGTCCCCTTAAATCTTTTGAATATTTCTGAAGAATTTGATTCCCTACTCCATCATAATCACCGCATTTGAACAATGCCCGTCCAAGGATTAATTCCCTTAAAGAATTATTCCTGGTGCTGGTATCAGTTTCGCCTGGCGGAGTATTCCTTTTAGCTGAATGAATATCAGGCATTGAATGGCCCATTACACCCGGAAGCATTAATAAGTCATACAATATTTTTGCCCCTTCTGCGCCGGCTATGGTTTCCAGGGCAATAGCAACCGCCCTGAAATGAGAAAAATAGCTTTCGGAAGTAAGCATTTTTGCCATTCGTATAATACATGGAATTGCTTCACGCTTTTTACTTTTTCCAAGTGCGATTATTAAACTATCAATGTAGCTCATACTTAACCCAAATTGCCCCATTCCCGTGTAGTTCCAACCAATATCCCAATCTTTAATATTTTCAACACTGTTTTTCAATGTTTTCCAACCTGTATCATTGTCCAGCATTCCGAGAATCAGGGCATAAACCAGTTTATGTGCCTCATTTTGAGCAAAGTAATATTGGTCGGTTAAGGCAGGGATAGCTTTTTCTTTTTGCCAAAGCAATATCTCCAGCCCTTCCATGTCGTTAACAACTGTTTTAGCTGCTTCCTGAATTTTTTCGTTTGCAGGAGGATAGTTGTCTTTATCGGTAATAACACTTTTTGGTAAACTGCCAATTTTAAACAGTTCTTTTTGAAGGGCTTTAATATCAATGTACCTGATTTTTTGGTTTTTTTGTGCAGCTATTGCTGCTGCCCGGCCGACAGCGTAACCCTGATTTTGCAGGCAGGGCTGCATTCGAATAACCGGCATTGCATCGCGATGGGCACTGGCGCCTAAACCTGTAACTATAATTCCTTCAAGCCCTTTTGGTAGAAGGGCACGAAAAGGAACGTAAGCAATTACATCTACGCCGCTATGTGCCGGTGGTTTCAGTGTAAAAAACGGGTCAATAGTAAATCCGTGGGTGTCAAATGAACTTTTATGTATAGAAATTGTATCAGGGTAAGTCCTGCTGTTATAAACATCCAAAACCGAAACCGTAAAATCACCGATTACCCGTCGTCTTTCCCGTGTTTGTGGTAGTTTACCAATATCATACTGATCTTTGAACTTCTCTTTACCTACTACAAAAGTCCTCCAGACATCTAACAGGTCGGTATCATTGGTGAAAGTCCAGTCAGTATTATTATAAAAATCGTTTGGTTTCTTTGGAGGCAACCCGGCACCCTGAACGGCAACAGACATTCCATCTGTATAACTGTAACCGGCGCCTGCGGCAATTGCAATATCGGCACTTCCTGTTGAATCAATTACAGTGTGCCCTAAAACTACACCTTTGCCATTTGGTGTAGCTACTACTACACCTTTCACCTGTCCATCTTCAACATAGGCACCACATCCAATAACTCCAAACCAGATTTCGCCTCCTGCTTTTCTAATTTCAGACCTGAACCATTCGGTTTTCCAATCAAACACCCATTCAAACAGTTTTTCTTTTTTACGCGGATTATCACCACCAATAGCTTTCACCCCATTATCAACTTCATTGGTAAATCCTTCACGATATCCGTGAAAATAGCGGCCAATCATTCCTAATGTACCAATACCACCCATTCCATGCATATAGTCGAGAACCAAAGTTGAAGCTCCCTGCCTTGCAGCACCTATGCCTGCCGGAGCACCTGCTGTGCCCCCTCCCATTACAACAACATCATATTCACCTAAAACAGGTAATGTTGTTGCTTCAGCTTTCAAATGGCCAATATTTAACGAAGGACGTAATCCTTCCAGTAATTCACCAATATCTCCATTACCAACGGTTAAGTTCTGTTTGCCCGGTACCACAACACCCTTAAACTCAGGAGTATTAGAAGCTAAAACAGCACAATATTCTCCAATGCGTTCGCCAATTCTGATTAATCCGGCGGGTTGCAAAAGGGTTTCAACTGCTTTTTCTGATATGTCAGCACAACCATTTAAAGCAAATACTCTTTTCACATTTCTTGGTTGGAACACCTTCAAACTAATTTCTTCAATATTGACATCTTCCTTATTCCAACGTTTTTGTCCAACCATGTTGTCAGGTGGAATTTGAAAAAGTAAGTCTGCAGAATCAACCTGATTTGAGTCCCAGGTAAGGTCCCGGGCAATTTGTTCAGCTTCAGCAAATGAAAACCAGGAACCATCTGTCATCTCTATATCAATTGTATATTTTAGGGCAGAATAGCTTTTGTCCTCAATTTTTATTGATTCGGGCATATCTTCAACCTGCAATCCCGGTTTTTTATTATTTCCAACAACGATAAAGCTAAATTGCTGTTTGCCGGACGGATAGTTCATGAACCGGGCATTTGTCATTCTGGTAACCATTGCACGAGGTGTTGCATCAATAATTACTTTGGACAGTATTGCATGCCTTCCATTCCTGTTTGAAATTACAACACCGGCAGGTATATCTTTTTCATCAACTATAATATCCGTAACATAACTTGAATAAAGAAAGTCGATATCATTTTCAATTAATTCATTATCAAGAATCCTTTTTACGTGCATAGGGGTGGGTAATCCGTTGCCAAAAATCTTTTCTCCCAGTTCTGTATTTTTTGCTTTTTCCTTTTGCAGCCAAAAACGGTAATTTCCACAAATATCTTCTCCCAAATAAGGCTCCTGAGCTGCCAAAAATACCGAGGCACCGCTTTGAGCAGCTTTAACAGCTGCTGCCACTCCGGCAGTTGAGCCGCCAACCACTACTACATCAACCTTATAAACAATTGGTATATCCCGTTCAGATTGAAAACAATATTTTATTTTACCGGGAACTTGTCCCCGGGGCTGGTCGATTGCCCATAATCCTGAACTAACGATTAAAGCAGAACCTGTTGCCGTGGTTTTAATAAAATTTCTTCGTTTCATATCAGACATTTATTTATCTTGAAACACGACCAGAGGTATCACCTGTCATAAGCTTTTCAACTTCATTAACAGATACCAGATTAAAATCACCATAAACAGTATGTTTCAGGCATGAAGCAGCTACAGCAAATTCCAATGCTTTCTGATCATCTTTATATGTAATCAGACCATAAATCAAACCTGCCATAAAAGAGTCTCCACCACCAACCCGGTCAACAATATGAGTAATCTGATATTCGGGGGACTCTAATAATTTTCTTCCATTGAATAATACTCCGGACCAGGTGTTATGATTTGCATTTATGGAACCCCGTAGTGTAATAATTACTTTTTTTGCTTTCGGGAATTTCTTCATAAGTTGTTTTGCCACTGATTCATATGCACTTGCTTTTATTTCTCCCTTGACCACATCAACTCCTTCGGGCTTTATCCCAAATACTTTTTCGGCATCTTCTTCATTCCCCAGAATTATGTCACATTCCTTTACCAGATCAGGCATGATCTCTCCGGCACTCTTACCCCATTTCCAAAGCTTCTTTCTGAAATTCAGATCACACGAAACCGTTAAACCTTTTTCACGGGCTTTTTTTACAGCCTCTAAACAAATTTGTGCAGCATTTTCAGAAATGGCAGGTGTAATCCCCGTCCAATGAAACCATTGTGCATCACTAAAAACCTCGTCCCAGTTAATTTTTCCCGGGCTAATCTCTGAAACAGCAGAATGAGCCCTGTCATAAATTACATTGCTTCCCCGGCTGACTGCACCGGTTTCAAGAAAATATATTCCAAGTCTTTCACCACTCCAAACAATATTTTTTGTACACACACCATGCTTTTTTATCTCTTTCTCACACCAATATCCTATATCGTTTCCCGGTAAACATGTAATAAAATCAACTGGTATTCCATAAGAGGCAAGCGATACAGCCACATTAGCTTCTCCTCCCCCAAAAGTTGATACAAGATGTGATGACTGAGAAAATCTTAAATAATCAGGAGTTGCCAAACGCAACATTACTTCACCAAATGTGACAATTTTCTTCATGATAAAAAGATTAAATGTTTTGAACTTTAATGAATACTTAAATTATTCTCGCCATGTAAGGGGGAAGTCAATCAGATCAGCTATTTTAATTCTCTTACCCGTTTCAATAGATTGACGTGCTGCGATACCAATCAAACTTGCCATTACACCAGCCCGGCTTCCTGCCATCTTTCCAAGTGGATCGCTCTGGTTGGGTTTGAAAAGCTTATCTTTCAACTTTTCGTCAGCACCTCCGTGTCCTCCCTCACCAGGCTTTATATGCCATGTCTTTGTATTACTAAAATTCTTAGTTAAACGAAAATCGGAGTTGTGTTCAACATCCCATGGTTGGCGGTGATACAATCTAACATCCAGCCTGCCTTTCTCACCATTGAACGCGATCCGTTGTCCCTCATAAGGTAAAAAAGCGTTTAATGAATAACTGAGTAAAACACCATTATTATATTTAACCTCTACCGTCATCGTATCATAGGTGTCATTATCATTATCCCAAACACAACCATCTCTCAAATAGCCATCTTCTTTTTCACAGGCGACGTACATGTCCATAGACCTTTGATCTTTTGTAATATCCCAGTAAAAATCGCATTTTTCTGCAAATGGACATCCCCGGCAATTTCTATACCGGAACGAATTGTTTTTGCCATAATAAGCCACTCGACCAAAAGCATTCACCTCCACTGGTTCTGCATCTATAGACCAATTCATCTGATCAAAATGATGAGAGGCCTTAGTACATAATAATGTTCCTGAGAACCTGGATTTACCGTGCCAGCGTCTATAATAACTTGCGCCATGATTAATATCCAGGTATTCCTGGAATTCTGCTGAAATTATATTACCCAGTTCTCCGGAAACGATTACCTTTTTGATCTCTTCAGCCGAGGTCTGATGTCTAACATTGAAAGTGGTAATTATTTTCTTGCCGGTTTTTAGTTCAGTATCCAATAATTTCTGACATTGTTCAGCATCTGTTGCCAGCGGTTTTTCACAAATAACATTACAACCAAGCTCCATTGCCCTAACAGAATATTTTGCGTGGAAACAATCTACCGTAGTTACAATTACAGCATCTGGTTTAGTATCCTGAACCATCCGGTCAAAGTCTTTAGCCAGATATGTCGTTGCATTGGTACCGATATACTTTTTTGCATATTCAACACGTTTCGGATTAATGTCACATAATCCAACCAGCTCTATATAGTCTTTATATGGCTGGACAAGGCTTTTGCCCCAGGTCCCCGACCCCCTGCTGCCGGTTCCTACCAGAGCTACTTTTAACTTATCAACTGTATTTCCTGCCAGAGAACGGTAAGGGAATATGCTAAAAGCAGAAACGCCGATAGCCAGTTTAGCACCTTTGTTAATAAATTCTCTCCTGTTTATGTTCTTCTTTTCTTTTTCCATTTTCCTGTATTTTAATTATTTGATGTATTTTTTCTTCCTGTTTCTTATCTTCCCAACTTTAGGCACTTTTAACTTTAGGCACTTCTTCCCTTCCACAACTACCACCATCCCTCCGGCATATTTTCAATATCTTCAAATGCATTTGGCACACCGGCAGCGGGTCCGTAAAAGACACTGCCCCCATAGGTGGTTAGATAAAGCATTCCGGGATTGTGAATATCCGGTACAGCCCGTTGTCCCCATTTGAACCTGTAACCTTCTATTCTTTTCCAGCTTTCGCCGAAATTTTCACTTCTATAGGCTGCATTCTGAAAAGTATTAATAAAAATGATATTGGGTTGATCTGTATCCAATCCCGCCGAGTTTACACGAATCCTTTCATCAAAAACCTGCTTCCATGTAGCTCCGCTATCCTCGGTTTTATAAACCCCACCGCATATATCATTGCCTTCCACAGTGCGGGGCCAGCAACTTAAGTACATCCTTTCAGTATTCTCCGGGTCAATGAGCAGATCGTGCGCACCGTTAACGCCTTCCGGAAGTGATAAATATTCCCAACTGTCTGCATTATCATCGCTGTAATAGACTACACCATCCACAGTATTGCCTTCACGTTTGCCACGACTGAACAATACAAACAATCGCCCGTCAGAATTGCGGTGTATCTGCCAGGCAAACAGGTTATCACCAAATCCGTTATTTACTTCCTTCCAATTCCTGCCTCCATCAACCGATTTGTAAACACCTTTATCGAAAACACTCACATATAGTGTTCTTGAATCTGCAGGACTGTCAGGATCGATCAAAATATTGGTACAGACCGAGTTTTCAGGTAAACCTGTATTGCTTTTGCGCCATGTACGACCATCATCGTCTGAAACTGCCACCCCGCCTAAAAAGCGGTCGAACCCATTACCACCAAACATTTTATCCCTGGGCAGGTCGTGTGCATTTGCCCATACTGACCAGACCTTTCCTTTAACCTCCGGATCAAACCCGATCCAGTAGCATGTATTTTGCCATGGTCTAGGTGTTCCGTTAATGGCATGAAACCAGCTTTTCCCACCATTAAATGTATGGAACAGCCCCATATCCGTATAAGTAATAAAAAAGTGATCTTTGTCGAATGGATCGAAATGAACTCCATAACAAGTGGTTACATCAAGACCTCCGCTTGCAACCGAGCCATCCGGCAGATTTTGGCTGTAAACCTGTTCCCAGGATTTCCCGCCATCGGTAGTTTTATAACCACGTCCGTTATCACCTGCGAAGCAAATATCAGGGTTGGTTGGGGCAACACCAAGATCAATAGGACTGCCTCCCCATCCGGGATCAAAGCTACGTTCCATCCAGGAACCTTTGAAATTATCGATAATATAACCCCGTGGCGTGGAAGCCAGATACACCGGTTCCCAGCTCTTTCCTGCACTTTCTGTTTTGTAAATACAATATTGTTCCTCTATTGCACTGTTTTCCTGAGAAATTGGATTAGTAATTGAAATATATGCTACTTCCGGCTTTGATTCACATACTGCCAGGCCTCTTCGAAAAGCCGGCATCTTGTCTTTAGCAATACCTTTAAGCAGTCCTTCATTTATTTCAATCCAGTTTTCTCCCCAATCCTTACTGAAGTAAACGCCTCCTGTAATTATATCCTTTGAGCGTCTAAAGGGAGACAAGAAATAAATCATGGTTCCATGTTCTCCTGTTCCACCTTCTACCGTTATCATTTGGTTTACCGGCAATGGGAGTTCTGTGATCTCACCTGTACTTTCATTGATACGAACACAGGCGCTTTCTGTAAATACGGTAACCTCACCTGACCGCCCATCTAAGCTTCCCGGAAATATGGCTATAACATTTTTTCCAGGTAATTTAGCTACCAGGTCCCAGTTTTCACCATAATCTGTTGATAAAACAAGCATGGCAGTATTAGAATCGTCTTTTTTTCCGCTACTACCAATATATGATACCAAAGGAGATAAACCGAGGTAAATCCGGCGACTGTTTGCCGGATCAATACCGATCTTATCAATTGAGCCGTCCAAAGCTCCTTCAATAAGCTCTGATGGAAGAAAATCATAATTCTGTAATCTCTCAGCTTTTTTTGCTTTACTGACATCAGGATAAATTATTCGCCAGTGTTTACCCCTGTCTTCTGACCGGTAAAGAAGGCTTAATCCTGACCCACGGTCTTCGCTATGACGATAACCACGATTGGCGGCATATACCGTATTGGAATTATTCGGATCAAACGCAAAGTCAACAGGCACTGTCCACAAATTAAACATACGCCAGTTTTTCCCGCCATCATAAGAAACATATGCGCCCGTCATATCGCAATGTGTAAATACAAAATTTTCGTCGAACGGGCTTATTGTAGGCAGGAAGACACCTCCCCCGCCGCCCGGACCAATTACCTTCCATACGGTTGATTCAGGCAAACTATGACCTTCTTTTGATGTATTTTTATTATTATTACATCCTGCATTGATAACCAATAATATAGCAATCAATGGTAGTAGAATTCTTTTCAAATAATTCATATTCATATTTTTAAAACCTAACTTGATTAATTACCTTCGGTGAGCTCCACTTCGTTCCGGTTCACAAATTGATCAAAATTTCTTATGCTCTGTTTCACTTTAAACTTTCTACCCTGTGAAATACGAAGTAATTTTGCTTGCAAAATTATTTCACAGGGTGAACTTTTGTCTTTTA
>JADFUQ010000179.1 GCA_015222065.1 Bacteroidota bacterium | reverse complement strand
GCAGCTTTTTGGGTCGCCTGCATTTTGTGGTTGTGTGTTTTTTCCATTCTATTATGTCTTCTCAACGGTTGGCGTATGGTGCGTTTGCATCCCGGAGGATGCATATGCTACTATAACATTGTATTGGTAATAGTTATTTTATTCTTTCAAGTTTTAAATGATTAGGTTGTCTTGAATACCACCTTACAGCTTGAGAACTCGCTTCCTTCATGAAATTATTCAGTTCCGTAAACTCAGAAGGACTTACTTCATCACCTGTCAGAGTAAAATTAGATTTCGCATGCACAACCTTATTTCTTGTTTTATAAATTATTTTTCCAGCAATATTACTTGCCGTTGTAATCTTCTGTTTGTCTGTTGAATATGTTAATTCTGAAGCTCCAATATGCTTTTTGATCTTCTTTTTAATCGTTTCTGGAAGTTTGTTGAATAAGCCAACTAAGTCAAAACATGTATTAAAAGAAGCTTTTATTAAATCTTCATCATTGAATCTGTCTCTCATTGAGTTCGCAAGTTCAAATATTGACCTGATATAATCTCCATCTTCAAATGAGCTTTTAGGTGCATCAAGTTTTTTCCTCATTAATTCATTCGCTTCAATATTTACAGCTATAGGAGAGAAGTGTTCCAAAACTTTATAAAAATTCAAAAATTTTAATTCAGGATCTTCGATTTGAACTGCTGAAACAAAAAGCTTCATTCCCTCATTATAAGGTTCAAGTTCCCTTAATTCTTGGGTAGGATTTTCTTCTGTCTCTTCTCGTAAATCTTCATAGTCATGAATAGGATTTCTTATTTCGGAAAAACTTAGCGCAATTCCGGTGCTATCTGCGACTTCGAATATGTATGAATTTATTAGTTTTTTTTCGTCTTCATCTTTTAAGACTTTTTCTTCACTGTCGTATACTATTTCAATAGCCAGATACTGGCTTATGGTACCCCAGTAATCACTATCATACTCTTCAAGATGAGTTGCCGCTAATCCAACAATTAATGACTCACTAACCAAATTGATGGTAATTCCTTCTAATGAACTCATTTGAATATCATGAAATTCAAGAATTATATGGTCCTCAGCAGAATCTGTTGAACCTACAATGTAATAACTACGAAGTTTTGTTTTAATATGACTTTCATTAACAATCTTAATGCTCTTTATTTCATCAGACAATTCAAGAAACTCTTCCGTTTCAATACTTGTATAATCATGTTCTCCAGGGAATTCAAAATCAATAGTTTCAATTTTCTCTTCTTCATCCAATATTTCCTTTGCTCTTTCTTCAGTAAATATCAACTCGGATTCAAAACCGGCAAACCACTCACACCATTCAACAATGAACTTATTGGTCTCATTTATTTTTTGTATTTGTTCTTTAGTTAATTTCATTTCTAATTATCGCCTACGATTGTGTCCGTTCATTGTTCTTATACCACCCAATAGGCGCTGTATAAACAATTGGTTATATATTTCATATATCATTTTTATTTTTTCTCCGGTCATATAACGCTGCAAATCAGCCGTGCGGCATTTTGCATCGGCTGAATTTGTCTTGTTAGACATGTGTTGCACTGAAAATACGCTTTAGGATTACATCAACATCCTTCCACTCTGTTGGATTTATTAAAGAAGGAGATTCTTGGCATTTTTTTAATTTCCCCATGAACTTTTGTTTAAGCTTGTCTTTATTTTGAATTTCACCTTGGTATTTATTTATACGATTATCTAAACTTTTCCATTGAACAGGTGTGAGCGCGCCGCTTTCTTTTAAAATATCCTCTCCGAAATAAAGCTCTATGCTGCAAGCTGAACCATTTATGTCCTGAAAGGAGGTGTCGTTAGGTCCAATTGTTGGATACTTTTTGGCCAAATCGATATCAGGATAGTGTAAGATTTTTATATTATCTGGCAGATGTATTGTTCTTAAACTTTCCACTGCCGAAAATGCGGCAGTGTCATTGTCGAAAAGAGCCAGAACTTTATTCGTTATCCCTGCCCCTGAGAATGATTTTAGTAGGTTAACGAGGTTACCGGCTCCCCCAGGTGGTAAAAAGCTGAAATCCATAAATGAATAATATTCATATAAATGAGGGTACAAGAGCTTTAGTGATTGTTCTATAACTTCTTTATCAGTTATTCCTTCGGTTAATATGATTATTTTTGAATTACTTGGGTACGAAAACGTTAGCTCGTTTAATGCCTCTTTACAGACATTTTCATCAATTTCATAATAACCTGAGTATACTAATGCACTAATATCTTGTTTTACAAAAGAATCTTGAGGTGCTATTTCTAGTAATGCTCTACAAAAACAACGGATATCAGAGCATGGAAAAGCCCAATAGAAATCTTCATTATAATCACTCAAAATAGATTGGATTAGTTTTGAAGAGTTGGGGTTTTCCTGTAAATAATATACAGGATGAGTTCCACTACTGGTAATGGTCTTAAAGGCGTCAAGGTAGCTTTCAAAACTATTTTCTTCATATAAAGCAAGCTCTTCCTTCCAATAATCTTCAGGTTCTTCAGCTACGTACTCTGATAACTCCAGAATTTTATTTGCTCGAATAGATTCAAAGTCATCCATTACCTTCTTAAGACTGAATCCCATTATATCCAGTCTTTGAGTTACATTTGTAGCTAAAGCTTTATATTCGACTACTGTTTGTTCATATTCATCATCATCTTCAGTAACAATATTTTTATGTACAACCTTGTCGCTTTCCCTAAATAAAGTCATTACTTCTGGGACCACATAGCTCTTACTAGAGAACACTTCGCATCCATTTATGTATAATTCGCAGTAAGATCCCATTTTCTTTTGAATTGTCTAACGTCGCGTCAGTGGTTGTGCGACAAGAGCAATTTTCCGATTACACGTTTTTAGACCAAACTCTCAAAATTAGAAATAGCGGGTTTTGGGGGACATCCCTAATTCTCTCATCGAGTTTGTGTTGTTGTGATCCATAACCCCCTCGAATTCACACCCGCCGTTTTGTCCAATTTGTCCACCGTTTTTCACATAAATAGTTAGTAGTTGGTTTCCGTATAACTTTCTGGAAATAAAAACTTAACAAAGATTATTTTTGATTTATTATGTTTTTCTATCTGCATAACTACAAATAGGAATGTTATTCAGAAATCGAAGGAGAAGAACCGGTCCGGGCAACAACAGAAGCAGGCGTTTACTGATCAGGGTAAAATTAATACATTAAAGTATAAAAAGGCAAATATTTCAACAAAAAAACTGGTGGAGTCACGCATAAAATAGTAGGGACAGACATGGTCAGCCTTTTTTGCGTTTTACACCTCGACGGCCATAGGCAGCCTTCTTTTCCTTTACCATAAAACCAATCTTCTTTTTCTTTGTTTCAG
>JADFUQ010000178.1 GCA_015222065.1 Bacteroidota bacterium | reverse complement strand
TTGCCACCGTCATTGGAAACATTCAAGGCCAGTCCCATGGTGTAAATAGTATTTTCATCATTCGGATCAACAAGCATTTGACCGAATACCCAGCCATATGTAGCAGAATGCCATTCCATATATTTTTTCATTTTCTCTGTCTGTCCACTTACCTGCGTCCATTTTTCACATCCATTATCAGTCCTGTAAATTGCAGCCCCTTTTATCACGCCTCCTTTTGGTCTTCCGTATGAGTCTGATTCGTCATCTTCCCCTTTCCTTATAATTTCATAATTATCTACAAAGGCGTATAAGACATCAGGGTTTGACCGGGCGATATCAATTCCGGTCCTGCCCCTGTAACGAGCTTCAGGTAAGCCGTTATTTACAGGACTCCAATCTTCCCCACCATTTGTAGTTTTCCAAATACCACTACCGTTATAACCAGGTTCATTACGGGGATCATTCCATTTTTCACGGATACGTTGCCAGGTGGTGGCATAGAGGATGTCAGGATTTGTGGGATGTATAACAAGATCATTGGCTCCTGTTAATTCATTGACGTACAGTACCTTCTTCCATGTCTTGCCTCCATCAGTGGTTTTATATACACCTCTTTCTTTGTTGGGTGTCCACTCGTTACCGGAAGCTGCGACCCAAACCACTTTACTGTTTTCCGGATGTACAATAATACGGGAAATAGTCAGAGAATTTTCCAGGCCCATATGACTCCAGGTTTTCCCTTTGTCGGTGGTTTTGTAAATACCCGAACCTGATTGTGAACTGCGAAAAATATTTGCCTCGCCTGTTCCTACCCATAAAACATCAGAATTGGAAGGGTCTAGAGCAATATCCCCGATTGATGCAGAAGCTTCCCTGTCAAAAACCGGTTCCCATGAAGTGCCCTCATTTTCTGTTTTCCATACTCCCCCTGATGCAGAAGCAACATAAAAAGTATAGTTTTCTCCTTTTGGTGCCACGACCTCAACATCGGTACAGCGACCACTTACATTTAAGGGTCCGACAAATTGCCATTGCAGATCTTTGTACGGGGAAGACTCAGCCATTTGTTTATACAATTCAAATTGAGCCAGTCTTTCATTCCCATTGGTAAGGGGTTTTGATTTTTGAGAGTAGATTTGTGAAGTGAAAAGCAAGTATCCAAAAATTAACAGGGTAAATGAGAATATCCTGTTACCAGGATTAATTAACTTTTTCATTATAATAAGTTTTTATCAGAATAATTGATGAGTCTGATTTTTATTTGATGTGAATGATAAAATTACAAATAATAAGTCATAAATCACAAATATCAAAAAAAAGCCGGTATTACCGGCTCCTGTTTTCCGCAATGGGACACCCAAAAAGGAAAAATCAATCTATAATTTAAAATTTTTACTTTTTTTGAATACTACCCGCGCTTGAAGAATGTGCGTCAACTTGTTTTGGATTACCCTGGTAATAAATATCACCGGCACTGCTGGCGCAGGCACGAAGTTTTTCTGTTACAGTGATCCTTGCATCACCTGCACTTGAAGCGGAAACATCAGCGATACGGGTTTTAAGATCATAAGCCTTAAGGTCACCTGCGCTGCTGAGGTCAGCTTCCAGTTCATCAGCAATGCCTTCAATGTTAATATCTCCCGAACTACTGATGTTGCATTTCAGCTTGTTAACTTCAACTTTTAACTTAATATCACCGGCACTGCTTGCTGAAAGATACAATTCATCCGACTTAATCAAAGTTTCCCCATATACATCACCTGCACTCGAAGCAGATATCTTTTCCACATCTTTAATAGTAACATACACCTTTTTTGCTTCTGCTCTCCGGATATTTGCTTTGCTATAAACCTTTAGTGTATTATCCTTAATTTCTGTTATAATGTATTCGTGAAGATTATCATCAGCTTCCACTGTAATACTTTCCTTTTGTCCCTGGGTCAGGTAAACATCTATACCTGAACTTACCTTGACGGCATTGAAGTACCCGGCTTTTCGTTCTTCGGAAATAACTTTTCCCGAACCGGTAACTCTGGGCCTGATTTGGCCATATGCACTTGTTGTAAATGCAATTATGAGAATTAATGAGATGAACTTTAACGTTTTCATAGTTTAATAAATTTTGGTTCTTTTAACAAAGACGGTTGAAATTATGTTTTGTTGCATTTATTTTGAACCTTGTTATAAATTCGTTGAAAAATAAACATTAAATTTATCGGTTAAAAAACAGATGTTTCACATAATTAAAAGTACAACATGAATTTAAAAGATCATTTTGTCAGTGATATCCCCAGGAGGAAGTTTCTGGGCCTTACGGCTAAAAGTGGTATTGCTGTTATGGCTGTTCCGGCTTTGGTATCTCAACTTTGGTCGTGTAAATCGCTTGTCTCCGAAGATGCAATATCAGAGTTGGATACTTCGCTTCTTAACAGGGTAATAAAAAAAGCTCTTGAAAAAGGAGGGGATTTTGCCGAGGTATATGTTGAAAACAGGATTTCCAGGAATATTTCTATGGAGGAATCCAAATTTAAAAGTGGTGTTTTTGGTATCAGCAAAGGCGCCGGTGTAAGAGTTATAGCAGGTGATAAAACCGGCTATGCATATACCGGCGACTTATCAGAGGCAAAACTTTTGAGAGCTGCTGAGGTTGCTTCTTATGTGGCTTTGGGTGCAAAAGCAGTTCCTCCTGTTGATATAGAGGAAACTACCAGGGATTCTTTTATTTCAGTAAAAATCCCATTGAAGGAACTGGCTGACGATAAGAGACTTGAGGTTATGCAAAGAGCAAATCAGGCTGCTCTTGATTATGATCCGAAAATTAAAATGGCAATGATCAACTATTATGATGAGATCAGAGGCAGGACCATTGCAAATAGTGAAGGGTTATATCTTAGGGATGAATTACCGTTGCTGTTTTTTATTGTACAGGCTATGGGCGTTGGGAATAATACCCGTCATATGGCAAGGGAACGGCTGAGCCGTCATTCCGGTTTCGAAATGTTTGAAGAGGTTAGTCCGGAAGAAGTTGCCCGCCGTGCTGCACGCGAAGCAACTGTGATGTTAAAAGCACAGGATGCACCAGCCGGTATGATGGATGTGGTGATGCAGAATGGCTGGGGAGGTGTGTTGGTACACGAAGCTGTCGGACATCCTCTGGAAGCAGATAACATTGCTAAAGAAATTGGTGTATTTACCGGGAAACTGGGTCAAAAAGTAGCCAGCGATGTTTTTACAATGGTTGACGACGGCTCGCTTCCAAACTTCAGGGGTACGACGAATTTTGACGACGAGGGAACCCAAATGAAACGTAATGTTCTGATCGAAAACGGTGTTCTGAAAAAATTCATGACCGATATCCTTTCTGCAAAGCAGATAAATATGGAGCGTACCGGTAACGGACGGCGTGAGTCTTTCAGGCATATACCTATTCCCCGTATGACCAATACTTTTATTGAAAAAGGCACGGATGATCCGGATGATATACTTGCCTCTACCAAAGATGGAATCTATGTTCAAAGTTTAAGCGGGGGTAGTGTAAATCCTGTTACAGGTGTATTCAATTTCACCTGCCGTGAAGCATATCTGATCGAAAACGGTAAGAAAACCACACCGGTGAAAGGGGCAACACTGATTGGTAATTGCATGGATGTAATATCCAATATTGATGCGGTAGGGAATGACCTTGCATTCGGTCCCGGAATTTGTGGAAAAGGTCAAATGGCAGAAGTATCTGCCGGGCAACCAACCGTACGAATAAGAAATATTAATGTTGGCGGTAGTAAAGCCAGATAAAAAATAAAAAACAGAAAATCATGGATTATAAAATATTAGCCGAAAAGCTTGTTAAAAAATGTATTAATACAGGAGCTGATGCAGCTGAAGTTTACATTGAATCCGGTCGTAATCTCAGTATTGAGGTAAGAAACGGGCAAGTGGAAACCGTTACTGAAGCTGCTTCACACGGAGCAGGATTCAGAGTTTTTGTTAAGGGTAAAATGGCCTTCTCGCATTGTAATGATTTTTCTGATAAGGCGCTGGAAAATGCTGTTTCAAATGCTGTTGTTTTTGCCGGAAATACAACACCTGATGAAAATAACGTACTTCCTGAGGATAAGGATATTTCCGGGGTTGAAGGTCTGTATGATGCCGAAATTGCTGAAGTGCCTATGGACAAGAAAATTGAAATGGCAAAAGAAGTTGAGCAACTTGCGATGGAGAATGAAAAGATTACGAAAAGTTCTGGCTCGGGCTTTTCCGAAGGAGATAGCGAAATAATTATTGCCAATTCAAACGGGTTGCTGAAGAATTATAAATCATCTTATTGTGCATATGGAGTTGGGGTTGTGGCAGAAAAGGGAGAACAAAAATCTACCGGTCATGAATATTGCAGCCGGAGGTATTTTTCCGATCTTTTATCATCCAAAGAAATTGCGGAAAAGGCAGCTAAAAAAGCATACGAATTGCTTGACCCGAGAATGGTTAAAACTCAAAGAGCTGCTGTGCTCTTTGATCCGGATGTTGCCAGGTCAATACTTGGCGGGATTCTGGGGGCATTAAATGGTGAACGGGTTCTTCAGGGTGCCAGTTTTCTCAGGGATAAAATGAATGAAAAATTTGCTTCAGATCTGGTAACACTAATTGATGATGGGAGACGTTCAAAAGGATTAAGAAGCAAACCATTTGACGGTGAAGGAGTGCCAACTCAAAAAAGGGTGCTGGTTGAAAAGGGAATACTTAAAGGATTTTTGTATAACACAATTGTGGCTAAGAGGGCAGGTGTTGAAAGTACAGGTAATGCTTCAAGAGGGGACTACAGGAGTTTGCCGGGTATTGGTTTTCATAATCTGTTTATGGATGCCGGTGAAAGCTCAAGGG
>JADFUQ010000177.1 GCA_015222065.1 Bacteroidota bacterium | reverse complement strand
AGTGCATGTAATGTGTTTACCGAGATAAGGGGGATATCTGCACCATACGCAATTCCTTT
Organism: Bacteroidota bacterium; assembly: GCA_015222065.1. Lineage (GTDB taxonomy): Bacteria > Bacteroidota > Bacteroidia > Bacteroidales > VadinHA17 > JADFUQ01. Next base: position 3,898 of record JADFUQ010000177.1, on the reverse strand, counting down.
AGCAGTTGAAACACCTATGCGAAGCCCTGTATATGAACCGGGACCTTTGCTTACTGAAACGGCATCAAGATGGGCTGGTTTAAGATTATTTTTTTTCAGGATATCATCTATAAAAACTGCTAACAGGGAGGCATGAGACTTTTCCTGATAACTTTCCCTGATATCAATCAAATGCGGACCTGAAGAAAGGGCAACCGAGCACACATGAGTTGCCGTCTCGATGTTTATAATCATGGATTATTTGTAAAAAGTACCTGTATCAGGCTTATTTTTCCTTAAATAATTCCTTTTTAGTAACTATTTCAATAATTGAGCTATCGGCAAGTTTCCTTGAGATAGCATTATATGGGGCTATTACAACGTCATCCTCAAGAGACAACCCGGATAATATTTCAATATAGTTGTTATCCTGTATTCCGGTCTCAACTATTTGTGACATAACATAATCATCAATTACTTTAAACACAACTACATCAGGATCTTTGTCAGCAACAACCAGATCATTCTGTTCCTGCCCGATGGTATCAAGGCGGGTTGTAACTGCCTGAATAGGAATTGTCAAAATATCATATTTGGTTTCAGTCTGGATATCAACTGTAGCAGACATTCCTGGTCGGAACGGATTTGGAGTTTCATCCAAAAGATTCTGGTATGATTCGTGTAAAAGGAGGACCTTAACATTAAAACTGGTAACCTGATCGGTTGCCATCCCGGTTGTTGTTGCAGAATTTGCGATTTCTGTTACAAGTCCTTTGAAATCCTGGTCCATGTATGCATCTACTTCAACAATAGCGGTATCACCGGTTAGTACCCTGATAATATCATTTTCATTTACCTCAACAATTACCTCCATCCGGCTAAGATCAGCAATTCTCATTAGTTCAGTTCCGCTCATCATTTCGGTACCTACAACACGCTCTCCCTTTTCTATAAGAAGTGTCGAAATTGTACCTGCCATAGGTGCAAATATAGAGGTTTTCCTGAGATTTTCTTCGGCTTCTTTTAGAGATGCCTCAGAGCTTTTTACACTGTATTTTGCTGCATTAAGATCAGCTTCAGCCATTTTGTATATAGCTTCTGCAGATTCATAATCTGATTCGGAGATAGTTTCTTGTTCCCAGAGCTTTTGGTTCCTCTCGTAAGAAAGTTTGCTTTGAACATATTGAGCTTCAACCTGGGATAACCTGGCTTTGGCTGAATTAAGTGAAGCTCGCACCCTGTTACGCATGGAAATATATATGTCGGGTTTGATTTTCAGTAAAAGTTTGCCTTCTTCTACATATTCTCCCTCATTAACGAAAAGATCTACAATCTCACCTGAAACATCTGGACTAATCTTTACTTCCGTTTCAGGTTGAATTTTACCATTGGCAGTAATGGTTTCTACAATAGTACGTTTTTCACCTTTTTCTACAGCAACTTCAAATGTTTCTGCTTTGCCAAACCATCCGGCTTTTTTGCCTATAACAGCCAGAATAACAACCAGAACGGTAATAACAATGACAATACGGAGGGTTTTATTAATTTTCATTTTTGTTTGTTTTATGATATTATAAACTTAGTTCTTTTCCACGATAAAAATCAAGTACTTTAACTTTAAAAATATACTCATATTTGGCTTGTAACAGATCTGATTGAGTTCTTGTAAGCTGGTTTTTCGAAGTTTTATAATCAATAGTGTTAACAAGGCCGACATTAAATTTTTGTTCAGTGTATCTGAATGATTCTTCCATTGAAACCAAAGCCCTTTGAGAAGAATGAAATTTTTTCAAAGATGCCTTAGCATCAGCATATGCTTGCTGGATATCTTTATATAACATGTTTTTTTGGTACTCAAGATTGTACTGTGATCGTTTGATGTCAAGACGAGCATTACTAACAGCCTGATTAACCTGCCATCCGTTAAAAATGGGAACCGACAGACTTAATGACAGACCGTAATTTACGTTGTCCTTCAACTGATCCATAAATTTGTATTCTGTATAAGTTGGTAAATTAGTAACCGGGTCAAGCCCGATAAACTTATCCCTGATATCCGAATAACGAGTGTTGTATGAACCATTAAAACTTAACCTGGGGCTCCGTGCTCCTTTGGCAATATCAAGACCCATCTCAGAACTTTCGAGCTGGAATTCGGCACCTTTGATCTGAGGTTGAATTTTTATTGCTTCACTATAAACAGTCATAACAGGTTCTATCAATTTAGTTTCATCCGGTATTTGCAACTCGGGAACAATAATATCGAAATCACCTACAATATCCAGCTCCAGTAACTGGGTTAGATTTAGTATCGAAAGATCAAGCTGGTTACCGGAATTAACCACCTGTAATTCTTCAGAAGCTGCCTGTGCCTGTATTTCCAGAAGACTTCCCCGTGCAAGACTCCCTGCAGCAACAAGCTTCGATGTCCGGTCAATCTGTTCCATTGTAATATCATACTGATTTCTGGCAACTTCCAGAAGCTCTTTGTTTAGTAATATCTGAAGGTAGGCAAGAGCGATATTAAGAGATATATCATTCTTTATTTTTTCAACATCCTGAATGCTTGCCTGTAGATTATACCTGTTTTGCTCAATGCTTTTTCGGTTCATGAATCCATTAAAGAGAGTTACTGAACTGTTAAGTGAAAAATAGTCGGACATAACAGTTTGATTCTCGGTAAATTCGTAGGTTGATTCATCCAGTGCTCTCCCAAACGAATATGAATGTCCGGCGCCTCCATTTAAAGAGGGAGCAAGATTATATTTTGATTGCTTTAAAGCATTCTGTTGAACATCAGCAGCAAGCTCTTGCTGTTTAACCTGGATGTTATGCTCAATGGCGTATAGAACACATTCTTCAAGGGTCCATTTATTTTCCTGTCCAAGAGAATTATATGCAATCATCAGGGTGCCTGCCATTGTCAATACTATAATAGAAATAAGTTTTTTCATAAATCCATGTTTTAAATATCTTTACAATAATATTATGACGAACGAAAATAGTAATTAATTACAATTTAGGACTATTTTAACTAAAAGTTTAATTTTTTATGATAGAGAAGACGGTTTTTGTTGATGAAATTGGTAATGTATTATTCATTAAGAGACACAAAGTTAAGAATATTAATATTAGGTTATATGCCGATGGCAGGGTAAAAGTAACTTTGCCGGTTTTTTCATCCTATTCTCAGGCTATAAAAGTTGTTAGAAATAAGACTCCATGGATACTGAAACAAAGAACAATACTCAGAGATAAGAAACAAAAACAGCAAATTGTAATAAATAATGAAACTAACCTTCCTTTCTTAAAACATAAAATAAAATTTGTGCCGGTTAACGATACCAGGGCGAAAATGGAGATCTATAACGGGACACTTAAAATTTTATATCCGGAGGGAATAAATATTGAGAATAAGCGTATTCAGGATTTTATCCGAATGGGAATTATAGAAGCAATGAGAATTGAAGCAAAAAACTTTCTTCCACAAAGAGTAGAAAAGCTGGCTGGTAAATATGGATTTAGCTACAGGAAAGTGTTTATTAAAAATGCAAAAACCTTGTGGGGAAGTTGTTCATCAAAGAATAATATTAACCTTAACCTTCATTTAATGCGTCTTCCGGAAAGGTTACAGGATTATATTATTCTTCATGAACTGGCACATACCGTGCGCCGAAACCATGGACCGCAATTCTGGAAGCAGCTTGATCTTTACGTGGGCGATGCCCGGTTATTGGCAAAGGAGCTGAAGGGGTATAAGATTGATGAATTGTGAAGGAAGAAGAGCAGAGGGCAGAGAGCAGAGAGCAGAGAGCGGAGAGTGAAGAAGGAAGAAGAAAATAATGAATTTTGAATTTCGAATGATGAAGTGAGATGATGATGCAGTATTGCAGTGAAAAAACGAACGCAATAATCCTGT
>JADFUQ010000176.1 GCA_015222065.1 Bacteroidota bacterium | reverse complement strand
TTTATCCCGCTCATCACGTAACTATGGGAGAAGGTGGAGCATTAGTTACAAATGATGCCCTGCTAAAGAGGCTCATTGAATCTCTCAGGGATTGGGGACGAGATTGTTGGTGTGAACCGGGTCATGATAATACCTGTGGTAAACGATTTGGATGGCAACTGGGTACACTGCCTTTTGGCTATGACCATAAATATATTTACACGCATATAGGCTACAATTTAAAGATAACTGATATGCAAGCGGCAATTGGGGTCGAGCAGCTTAAAAAATTGCCATTATTTATTGAAGCACGTAAGAAAAACTTTAAACTTCTGTATGATGGACTGAGAAAATATGAAAAATACTTTATTTTGCCAGAAGTAGAACCTGAAGCAGAACCCAGTTGGTTTGGATTTATATTGACCGTTAGCGAAAACGCAGGATTTACTAAGAATGAGATAGTGAAATATCTGGAAGAAAACAAAATTGCTACACGGATGCTGTTTGCCGGAAATATTATCCGTCATCCATGTTTTGAGAATGTTAAATATCGTATTTATGAAAATCTTGTAAATACAGACCGTATCATGAATGACACGTTTTGGATAGGTGTATATCCAGGTATTACGAATAAAATGATTGATTATATATTGGGAAAGTTTGATGAGTTCTTAAAAGGGGTGGCATAAATGTCAGATAAAAATCCAAAAGTCCTAATGCTAACCCCGTCATACGACCCGATCATCGGTGGCACGGAAACGGTTGTTAAAAACCTTGCAATCCATCTAAATAAGATTGGTGTCGAGACTGATGTCATGACCTTCAACATGGATAAGAAATGGCATCCAAGATGGAAGTGGGAAATAAGAGAAGATGATGGATTTAAAGTTTACAGAATCCCTGCGTTCAATCCCTTTAAAAAAATGCTAAATCCAATGGGATTGTTTTTCAAAGTAAACGTCATTCCAAATCCGAGTTTTAGGAAGATAGTAAAGGAATACGATATTTTACATTTTCACGACGATGTGGATTTAACATTTCCTCTGTTTTCTTGTTTTGTTAAGAAACTTAAGGTTTTCTCATGCCACACACTTGATGTAACATTTAATACCTACAAAAAATCGTTTTTGAAACATGTCTTCAGAAATGTTGCCGATGTATATATCAGTGGTTGTAAGTCAACGGCTGCACTGCTCACGAAATTGGGAATACCAGAGGATAAGATAGGGGTATTATATTATGGTGTGGATGCAGATAGATATGTTCCGGATATGAAAAGGAAAGAAGATAATTTAGTATTGTGTGCTTCAAGAATAGAACCAAGAAAAGGGATAGATGTGCTTTTAAAATCACTGCAATATATTCAAACGCCGATTCACTTAGCAATTCTGGGCGTGGAAAACAAATCAAATTATTTCAATGAAATAAAGAGAATGGTTAATGTAGAAAATAAAAAGGGGAAACATAAAATAACGTTCTTATTGACTGTTTCCGGGGATAAACTAATACCATGGTATCAAAGGGCGTCTATATTTGTAACTCCACACATCTACAATCCTGTTTTTCCAGTCGTGAATCCAGAAGCTCTATCATGCGGCACACCCATCGTGGGAAC
>JADFUQ010000175.1 GCA_015222065.1 Bacteroidota bacterium | reverse complement strand
TTGGAAGGATGATGTGAAGAAAAATGCGAATAGCATATAGTAAACTTTTATTAAAGATCAGAGAGAGGACGGATAAATGCATCTTTAAAGTCTTTTGCCACAATTTTTTTTAAGGCATTCTTGGCTGCAGTAAAACCTTCATATTCCCCAACTGTATAACGGTAAAATTTATCTTTCCCATGGAATACCCTTACATCTGTAACTCTTTTGAATGCTTTGGAATGTGGAGGGTTAATAAGCGCATATATTTGAATTGTATAAATTGGTATTCCATCAATCTCAACCATTCTTTCTAAAAAGTTGCTTTTCCTGCTTTCCATACCTAGAATTTCAGACAATTCCAGATCGTCAACAATTCTTGCTTCTGAGAATCCGGCATCATAAAGTTTCCCTAATATCTTTATTGCCTTGGTTTTATGAATGAAACTGCCAAGGGTATAAAAGAATTCGCCGTTAGCTGTATTAACCTGGATATAGTTCAATTCTTCGATATTGTATCTGGAAAAATAATCATCGGGCAATTTTTTCCTGACTTTAATAACAAGAATAGTGTATTTAAGTTCTTTATCAAATTTAAGATATTCAGGCACGTAAATCTCAGTTTTATATACCAGGTTTGTATCTGAACTTAATAATCTGATATCAACCCGTCGATTATATTTTCTGCCTTCCGGTAAGTCGGTACCATCAGATTTTTTATTTAATGCAACAACTTTTATTTCCCCAACCCCCCGGGTTTTAAATCTGGACTTTGATATTCCACGTGAATGAAGGTAATCGACAACGGAAACAGCTCTTTTTCTGGAAAGAGCCAGGTTGTAATTACTACTTCCTATTGCATCTGTATTTCCAATTATCTCAAATTCAACGGAAGGATATTGCTTCATTATAGATGCCAGTCTTTCCAGTTCGGTCATAGCTGTGTTAGTGAGGGAATATTTGTCGAAATCGAACAGGATGAGCCGGCTTGTAAAAACTTCTCCTGAAGCGATTGCTTCAAGGTCAAGATGAGTTATAAATGAAACACTTTCTTGCCTGATATCGTCAGGAATGGTAATCCTCTCTTGTTTGCTTTGATAATTATCGCCCGATATCAATAATTCGTACGAACCGGAAGGTAGCTTAACATTGAATTTCCGGGTTTGAAAATCGGGTAAGAGAGTTTTAATTATTTTATGATGAAGAGAATCTTTAACCACAACAAGGAAGGAGGAATCAAGTTCCTGCCTGCCGTCTCCCAGTTCAATAGTCCCTGATAAAATAGCCTCAGTCAGTTTGATTTCATCTGTGAATATAATCCTGTAAATATTTTTGCCTGCCATCCATCCTCCATCAGAAAACTGAGATATAAAAATAGTATCTCCTTTTCCGACCGGTACTAAAAACATGTCATTATCAGTTGAGTTAATTGGATAACCGATATTTACCGGTGTCGTCCAGCGATTGCCGGCAGCTTTCTCAGAATAAAAGAGGTCAAATCCTCCCATATTATAGTGTCCTTGTGAGCTGAAGTAAAGCTTTTTATCGTCCTCGGAAATGAATGGGTTGTTTTCAAGCAGAGGGGTATTTATTTTATTCCCCAGGTTTTTTGGTTTACTCCATTTACCATCAGACGTTAATTTCGATTGGTATATATCCAATCCACCATAACCATCTTGCCGGTTACTGGAAAAATAAAGTGTTTTTCCGTCTTTTGAAAGACAGCAATTGGATTCCCAGTATTTTGTATTAATATTCCTGCCAAGGCTTTCAATTTTATTCCATTTGCCGTCTCTGTAATGACTTGAAAATAAGTCAGCCATACCACCGTTTTCCTTAAACAGGAACAAAGTTGTTCCGTCGTAAGAGAGGGAAGAGGTCTGGCAATCTTCTCCGGCTTCAATCTCATCGGTAATATCTTTTGGATCTGACCATTGTTCCTTTTCTTTTACGGAGTACAGGATCTTGTAGTTTGAGCCAAGTTTTGCAGTGAAAACAAGCACTTTACGGTTCCCTGATACCGCGGGGTTCGCATTTATTTGAAAACGGTTTATATTATCCCCGAGATTTTCAATTTTAAACAAAACAGGAGTATTCATAAGTTTTTTTGCACTGTTACAACTATTGATCTCCTGGTTAATGAAGTCCAATTCATAAAATTCGGTCTTATCCAATGTTTCTCTGAACTTGTTATAGTACTGAATTGCATCGTCAAGTCTGAATGCAATATGATATGCATTTCCCAGATAAAACAATGCATCTTTTGGAGCTTTTCTTTCTTTGTAGCTGTATGAGTAATTATTTGTTATATTTCGAACAGCTTTTTCAAGATAAGGAATAGATGAAGTTTTTCTGCCTGGTATATTGAGATAACAAACTCCTATCTTGTACTGGATATTTGAATTATCCGAATCCATTTGTTCCAGCATAAGAAGCATGGGAAGGGCAATATCGTGGGCATTGCTGTAAAGCAGAATCGCTTCTGCTTTTTTAAAGGTCTGTTTAAAATCCCGGTCTTGTTGTGCCAGGATTGTATTATATGATAAAAGTGTAGAAAAAAGGAAGAGCAAGACCATCTTCCGGTTAGTTTTCCATTTTATTTTTTTTGTTGAATACAAATTAAGTTTGTTCCTTATTAATTAATTATAGCCGTTTTCCGGTAATACAGAATGACTAATTAGTGTCTGTCTATAATGTAAGAATAATAGAAATATTTTGAATATCGAACAAGGATTAACGATTTTAGATTTCAGATTTTCAGCTACTTCGCAAATCGTTAATCGGTGTTCCTTGTTCTTAAATCAATTTATACATACTTTATAGACGAGCTCTAATTTACTTTTATTACGATAAAGATATAAAAAATCGGGGATTATGATTATATATTTAGTCAGGATACGGTTGAAATACCAGGGAGAGAGATGGAAAAGATGGTTCCGGTTTCCAGGCTGCTTTTTACCTTAATAGTACCTTTGTTTAGATGTACCAGTTCCTTACAAAGTCGTAAACCTAATCCGGTTCCTTTCTCACTGGCAGTACCCATCATTGATTCCAGTTTATCACTGCCGAAAAGATTTTCAATTTTATCTTCAGGAATTCCAATACCTGTATCTTTAACTATGATAAGGATCATGTTTTTCTTATCAGGATGAGGGGAGGTTGTAATACTTACCATTCCATCTTTATGTGTGAATTTTAAAGCATTGGATACAAGGTTACGGATAACGATCATAATAAGTTCTCTGTCACAAAAAGCATATTTCTCTCTCTTGGATATATATTTCAGGTTAATAGATTTTTGCCTTGCCATTTCATTAAAGATATTAAAAACTTCGGATACGATGCCGGAAATATCGCAGGAATCAGGATTATTACGAATCTGGTCTCCCTGGCTTCCTCCCCAGTACAACAAATTATCAATCAGCTCTCCTGCAGATTTTGCCAATTCATTAGCAGATATCCGGAATTTTTTATCTTCTGATTTAAATGAATCTTCTTTAAGCAATTCAGTTATTTGAATAAGATTTGCAACCGGACTTCTCAGGTCGTGAGCAATAATAGAAAATATCCTGTTCTTAAAATCCAATGCTTCCTGCAACTTTTTATTTTGACTGGCAATTTTTGTATTCTGGCTACTGATTTCTTTGTTTCTGGTTTTAACTTCACCTGTTCTTTCTTCTACCAGCCTCTCAAGGTTTATATTAATATATTTTATTTCACTAGTCAATCTTTCATTTTCCTTATAAGTAAGTATCCATTTAAATATAAGCATTATTGATTGGAGAAAAACAAATATCTGAATGGCGAAATGGGTAGTATATTTATAAAATATGGCAGTTTCTGAGTTAGCAAGAAGTATGTCATTTACCAATGCAAACAGTAGGATAACAAGTCCTGAAAAGTAGATCATATCAGTTTTCTTTCCCCTCATTGAATTCCTTCCGCTTGCATAAAGGTAATACAGTAAAAACGCCATTGCAGCAGGCTCGAAATAAAACATTGAGTACGAAAATAATTCAACTTTGAAAAAAAGAATAGCCAGTAAAAAAATAGCGGAAATTAAAGTATTCAGGCGGGTAAGCTGATACAATATTTTTGCCGGGTATAATGCGTATAAATACCACATACCAAACAGAAGTGTAAAAAAACTTCCTAAATATTCAAACCGGATCATCCATTCCCATGAAATATCGCTAAGAAGTGATATCGTGTAAGTATCTGTGCACATAAGCCGTATAAAAATACCGACCAGCGCCATTGAGAAAAATAAGAGGGTTTTATCTTCTCTGAAGAATATGAAAAAGAAGAAAAAAAACAGGGAGAAAGATAGCAAAACGCCCAGGGATATTATACTGATCAATTTATAGCGGTTCTCGAATCGTGTTAGTTTTTCCGGATGCCCTATTCTCATTGATTTCCAGAATCCTCCCCGCCTGTGCTGGTAATTGGATACTAAAACAGTGATTTGTAGAGTATCATTCACAGGAGTATAGTTAACCATAAAGGGGGAATAACCTGCTTCACTGTCCTGTTTTGAAATACCGGGTGTTCCATTGCCCCCGGCATAAAAATAATCCAGGTACAGATCAAAAGCAGCATCAAACACAGGAATATCAAATATGATTTCTTCCCTGAAGTTGTAAGGTAGCAGAATTTTTAGTCTATATGTAGCGTATCCTTGTCCTGTTATATCACAATTATCGGGATCATAACTTGTCCAGTAAGATGGAATTTTTCCGTAATAATCCGGTGTTGGTTGTTTGTCCGAGTCAAAATCAACAGGATAAAGAAATTCATTCCAATAAAATTCCCACTCACCATTCAGGCTGACAACTGTGTTCCGGTCAAACTCAAGTTCCCGGAGATCGAGAATGCCTTTTTCTGAAACTAACCTGTTATTACTGTTAGCAATAATGGTTGGAGTAAGTAAACATAATAGTGTTATTAAACGAAAAGAGCAACTCATAATGTTCAGGGATTCACGATTTATTAACAAAAAAACACAAAAATTGTGAACGAACACAAATAAATTATTGTCTTTTTCCTGCAAAACCTCAGGTGAAGTTAATAAAATATTAACCAGGCATAACTTTGTAAAATAAATTTTGCATCTTGTACCTAATATTAATAGGTATTTAAACAGGTATAAAAATAACTTGGTATATCACACAAAAATTTAAAAAACAGACACATACGTAATTTGGTAAGCTTGAGGCTGTCTAATAAAAAAAGCCCTGCCGATTTCATCGGTAAGGCTTTTTCTTTGTAGCGGGGGCAAGACTCGAACTTGCGACCTTTGGGTTATGAGCCCAACGAGCTACCACTGCTCCACCCCGCACTATATTTTGAGGTGCAAATGTACGGTATGATTTCTATTTCTCAAAATATTATCTGCATTTTGTTGCTTTATAACTAATCAGTCGGCAGTCCACAGTCAGCAGTCAGCAGTCAGCAGTCAGCGGTTGTTTTTGTAATGGCTATTTATCAGGTTAGTAAGAAATTTCCTAAAGATGAATTTTACTCTTTGACCACTCCGATAAAAAAATCCTCAAGATTATATATAGCCCGGTCTTCAGATTGCCGACTTAAAAATGCAAAGTATAATGAGATTAGCCATTTTAGGCATTTCAAACTTAAGGCACTGAATAGTTACGTTGCTTTTAATTATCCGGAATATAAGATGATAATTATGAAGAATCTTTCTTCTTCCTGACAGTAATGAGTTTATGAATAATCCGGTATGTCTGTAATACTTTACCATATATCTTTGTATCTTTGCATCGGTTTATTGAGAAATTTTGAAGAATGTCATTGAATAGAGAAAAAAGCTCCTGGAAACATAAATTCAGGATAACAATTTATAATGACCATACTTTTGAAGAGATCTGGCAGACGAGACTCACGAAATTGGGCACTTTTACCCTGATTGGTGCTGTTATTATCTCTCTTATAGCCTTGACAACCATATTGATAGCTTTTACAAATCTTAAGGAATTTATTCCGGGTTATCCTGATGGAAATATGAGGAGAAATATTATTATGACAGCCTACAGGCTCGATTCGCTTGAAAATGAACTTCACTTAAGAGACCAGTATTTTAATAATATTAATGCTATTATTTCAGGTAAAGAACCAGTTGATTTTCAAAGTTTGCAGGATACTTCAAAGAGCTATGAAAATATAACATTTAATAAATCTGCCGAAGATTCCCTGTTACGTATCCAGATAGAACAGGAAGAACAGTATAATCTTTCTACTTCTGAGTATGAAGAGAATAATAAAGGAAGCAAAATAATCAATCAGCATTTTTTTACTCCTCTGAAAGGAGTGGTAACAAGCAAATTCAATCCTGTTGATAATCATTTTGGGACTGATATAGTTGCCGGGTCAAATACAATTGTGTCAGCTGTACTTGACGGGACTGTAGTTATGGCAGGATGGACACTTGAGACAGGGTATGTTATTGAAATTCAACATGTCAATAATATTATTTCAGTATATAAACATAACGCAGAATTATTGAAAGATATCGGAACTGTTGTTAGAGCAGGCGAAACTATTTCAATTATAGGAAATTCAGGCGAGTTGTATACTTCCGGACCACATTTACATTTTGAACTCTGGCATAATGGTACACCTATTGACCCCGAGCAATATATAATCTTCTGAAAAACACACTAGTGTCAAGGAAGAAGGCAAAAGGC
>JADFUQ010000174.1 GCA_015222065.1 Bacteroidota bacterium | reverse complement strand
TTCTCCTTTTCTCCTTTTCTCCCCTTCGCCCTTTCGCTCTTTCAAACTACATCACTGCAAAACCGTATGTCAAGCCATTGCCAGGGTGGCCACACTAACTTTCGTGTTTTTTTCCTTTAACAATGTAGTTGCACAGGATTCAAGAGTAGCCCCTGTAGTAATCACATCATCTACCATAAGGATGTGTTTCCCGGTAATTTTATCAGCAGACCTTAACCTAAAAATGTTTTCTACATTTTCCCACCGTTCATACCGTGATTTCCGGGTTTGTGTTTCAGTTTCTACAGCCCTGTACAATGTGTTAGTATCTATTGGTTTACCCATACTTTCTGCTATTCCTAATGCAATAAACTCACTCTGGTTATATCCTCTTTTCTTCTGCTTTTTCCAATGTAATGGAACAGGAATTATTAAATCCACTTTATTGAACCGGGAACTTTCTTTTAATTCCGCCCCAAATATTTTACCCATTTCAATCCCTATTTCTTTCATTCCACAGTATTTTAACTGGTGAATTATTTTCGCGTACCGGCTTTCTTTCTCAAAGAAAAAATATGCAGTTGCAGCCGTTATCTCTGCTCTTCCCCAGAAAACCTGCTCTACAAGATTTCCATTAATACGATGATAACTCGTTTTTGGTAAGTTATATAAGCATTGTGTGCAAATAAATTTCTCCTGCTGTAACAAATGAGCACCACAAGCAGCACAAAGTTTTGGATAAAATAAATTAATAAAATCTTCTATAAGGCGCATCATTTGCATAATACAAAACATAAAGCATATAAACAAAGATAAATAATTGTAAAATAATTGTAAAATAATTTGCATTATGAGCATATGTTCATTATATTTGTATTGAAAACAGATAAATATTTTTCATATGTCTCCAAGACCAAGAAGATTCAGGAAAATTGACATTCCCCCAAAAATACAGGGATATCATCCCATTGGGATTTCGGGGGAGAGCAAAGATCCGATATCATTACAGATTGAGGAATATGAGGCATTTAAACTGGTTGATTATGATGGGCTTTTACATGCTGCCGGAGCAAGAAAAATGGGGATTTCAAGACCTACATTTACCCGAATTTATGAAACTGTAAGGAAAAAAATTGCCAGGGCATTTGTTGAAGGAAAGTCTATTATTATTGAAGGCGGGGATGTAAGTTTTGACAAACCATGGTACCGGTGTAATAATTGTTCCCATGTATTTACATTAAACCCCGAAGACCCGAAACAATGCACTAATTGTAATTCAGAAGATATTGATCATATAAACACGATGGTGGAAAACTGGAGAGCAGGAAGAAGACACAGATGGAGAGGAAGGACAGCATCTGATTTTTGCATTTGTCCCGGTTGCGGTACAAAAATTCCCCATGAATACGGGAAACCCTGTAACCAGCATATTTGTCCAAATTGTAAAAATAACATGATACATAACTAGGACCCGTCTATAAAGTCCGAAAATTAAATAAATATAAAAAATCACAAATGACAAGGCACCAAATTGCAAATAAAATACAAAAAACAAGCACCAAATATCAAATAAATATCAAATCTCAATGCTCAAAAAAAGAAAAAAAGATAAAGTGTAAAGACAATTATATCGGTTAATTCTGTTTTGAAATTTTGTCATTTGTTATTTGAGATTTATTTGTCATTTGTTATTTGATAATTGGGATTTGCTGTTTAGTGCTTTTATTCAAAATCTGTTTGGCTTTATGGACAGACACTAATTTTAATATTTAACTTAAAAAAGGAGGTTATTATGCCAGGATTTGACAGAACAGGACCAGAAGGAAGAGGTCCGATGACAGGACGTGGTGCAGGATATTGCGCCGGAAATGAGACACCCCAATTTACTAATCGCGGACCAGGTTATGGCTGGGGCCAGGGAAGAATGAGAGGAATGGGACGAGGCTTTGGTTTCGGATGGGGAAGAAGGGCAACACCGTTGTATCCTTATTACAACTACGAACCCTATCCTTTAACCAAAGAAGAAGAAATTCAATCGCTCAAAACCCAATCAGATCAACTTCAAAAAGAGCTTGATAGCATTAATAAAAGGGTTCAGGAATTGAAAACTGATAAGAATAACGATAAAAAAGAAAGGAGCTAAGCCATGCCAGGAAGAGATGGAACCGGACCTGAAGGACAAGGTCCTTTGACAGGTCGACGAATGAAAAATCGCAGATCAACAGTCAAACAAAACCAGACTAATACTAACCGTTCCCCAAGGCAAGCACAAAGAAAAATGTCCGGGAAAGGTCAGGGCAGAAGATCAATTTAACATAACCTGTTATTTGATAAACTTACACCAAATTGAATGGTTATCGTCAAAAGACGATTCCTTCAATTTGGTTATAATAAATTATTTTAATATCAATAAAGAAATACTTACTCCGATGAAAAAGATTGCAATACCATCGTCAAATGGTTTGTTGGGTGTTCATTTTGGACATTGTGAACATTTCTATATTTATGAAACAAAAGGTGGAAAAGTGAAAAAAACAGATGTGATAACTCCTCCGCCTCACCAACCTGATCTTTATCCTGCCTGGCTTTATGAAAAGAATGTTACCGATATTATTGCAGGAGGAATGGGACAAGAGGCAATTGATAATTTTAAACATAAAAGTATTAATGTATATACCGGGGCTCCTCAGAAATCTCCTGACGAGATTGTTCAAAATTTTCTGAACGGTACTCTTGAAACCACAACAAATTTATGTGACCATTAATAAATTGGTAACTATTCAGTGCCTTAAGTTTGGAATGCCTAAAATAACTAATCTCATTTGCTTTGCATTTTTAAGTCGGCAATCTTCAGTCAGCAGTCGACAATCTGAAGACTGAGTTATTTATACTTTTCAGGATTTTGAATCATGTGATTAAGTGATTGTGTGTTATAATTGTTTGATTGTTATTTACTTTCTTGCCGACTGTGGACTGTGGACTGCCGATTAATTAGTTACAAAAATTGGTTTTAATTACTTTGTGCTTAACTTAGACTTCTGAATTTACAAAATTATGAAACCCTTCTATATTATTACAATTCAAATATTATTAGCAGGTTTTATCTCCGCATCAGGGCAACAGGAACAGTCTGACACAATTAATATGCTGGAGCCCAATGAGTTTTATATTAAGCTACATCAATCCTCTAATCCATTACTGCTTGATGTTGGTGAATACAAAGATTACAGGAAAGAGAGAATTCCCGGAGCAGTTTCAACAGCAACATATGATGAATTATTCTCTTTGACAGATACCCTTGATCGTGAACAACCAATTTTTATTTACTGCGTATATATTTCAAGAAGCATTACTGCTTCCACTTTGCTAAATAACCTGGGATTCAGTAATGTTTATGTTCTAATTAATGGTATTGCGGGATGGAAAGAACTGGAACTTGAAACAGACAAAAAAAGTATCAGTAAAAGAGAAAAGAAAAGCAATAAAAGCTTTTAAATAAAAAAGCCATTCTGGCCGTTATCATTGTTGTTATTATTATTCGCTTCAACAACTTTATAACTTTTATTAACGATCAGATCAGCTAATGGTTTTAACGATTTTATATTTACATGCTCCCGCTCCAACACTTCCATTCTTTCTTTATTATAAGTTTCCTTAAGTCTTTCAATCTGGGAGATCTTTGTTTCCTGGTAGGTCAGATCAATAAACACTCTCAGATCAAGACTATCGGCTTTAATTGCATAAAGACCGTCAATAACCAAAAGGTCTATTTTTGCGAAATCAGTAATCAGCTTATCCACCTGTTCGGGAATAATATCAATACAAGGCATTATGCATTCCTGCTCTTCTTTATAGTCACGGATGGTTTTTTTTATTTTAACCCAGTCGTATTCATTAATACCTATTTTATCAAAACCTTTTGTCCGTCGCCATTCAGCTCTTAACAAAGGTTGAATTTTATAATAATCATCCGCGTGAATCACTTTTACTCTTATTCTGTCTTCCTTTAAAAAGGTGCCTAAAGCATGAGCTAATTCTGATTTCCCCGAACCTGATTCGCCCGAAATTCCAACAATATATCTGTATCTTCTTTCCTTTTTCTCCAGATCAGCAATAATTCTTTCCTTTATTGTTCTTGCAGCTTCCTTATGAATTTCCTTAATTAATAATACATCTCCAAGCATGCTATTTTCCATTTCAATTAATACCAAGTTTTTTATTTACGTTAACCGGAATTGGAAATTCCTTTCCGCAAAGATGTATATTAATTTTTTTCTTTGAAGGACTTTTTATCAAAATTTCAATTTCTTTTTCCCCAATCACTAACTGGTATTGTTCATCTCTGAATTTAAATCCAAATTTAATTTTATCCCAGGATCCCGGAAGCTTTGGACAAATTTTTACTACATCAGAACGAAGATTCACACCGGCATAAGAGTTCAGCACCGAATATACTGTTCCTGCCATTACCCCGCAATGTATTCCTTCTCCTGTAGTCCCCCCCTGTATATCGACATAATCACTTGTTAACGCTTCCTGAAACAATTGCATACTAAGTTTTTTTCTGTTAATAAGATTTGCCAGATAGGCATGAACCAGTCGGCTAAGTGTTGAGCCATGTGTTGTTCTGTTAATGTAATAATCAAAATTGGCTTCAAAGTAGTTATCAGGCAACTTATATCCCATCTCTTCAACAACCCCTTCAACCTCCTCTTTATCAAGATTATAATATAACATTAACAGGTCAGCTTGTTTTGATAATTTATAATCATCAGGAGATTTCCCTTCAGCTTTTAAAATCCTGTCAAGGCGATGGATATCTTTATATTTCTTACGATAATAATCCCAGTCAAGATCCTTCAGTTTAAAATATCCCTCAAATTGAGCAATTATACCCTTACCGGATATTTCCAGTTTTAATTTCTTCCTTATCACTTGCCATTTTTGCATTTCTTCTTCTTCAAAACCAAGTTTCTTACATGTTTCTCTCATTTTATCTCCAGGAAGCAGTTCACATAAGCTTTCGACTTTTTTAAAGAGCCAGCTTACCATGATATTTGTATATGCATTATTCTTTATTCCTCCCTCTTCAGAGCCAGTGTGTTTTTCATGAAATTCATCCGGTCCCATAACTTTACAAATAGAGTATCTGTCTGATTCACTATTAAACTTAGCTTTGCTTGCCCAGAAACGGCAAATCTCGAAATACAACTCTACACCATAATTAATCATAAATTCTTCATCCCGGGTTGCTGCGAAATAGTTCCATACATTATAAGCCAGTGCAATGGATATGTGTCTTTGTAATGAGCTATAGTCATCACCCCATTCCCCTGATAAAGGATTAAGATGAATAATCTGCGTCTCTTCCCTGCCATCACTCCCACTTTGCCAGGGAAACATTGCTCCTTTATATCCGTATTCTTTTGCATATTCTCTTGCTTTATCAAGTCTTCTGTAACGATACATCAAGGATGCTTTTGTTACCCCGGGCATGTGTATGTTATACAAAGGAAGAATATACAGCTCGTCCCAGAAAATGTGGCCCCGGTATGCCTCTCCATGAAGGCCTCTGGGTGGTATCCCTGCATCCTGATCAGTAAAGTGTTCTGAGGCGGTGACAAGCATATGATATAAATGTAAACGAACCAATTTTTGGGAATTACGGTCATGGTCAATTATTATATCCATGTTATCCCATAATTTTTCCCATTTACTAACCGATCTCTCAAACATCCCGTTCCATGAGTCTGCTGATTTAATATCTTTTTCAGCCCTGACCAAAGGATTTTGTTTTTTCTTATCCTGTGATGTATGAATAGAAACAAGTTTTTCAAGTATAATTTTTTGTCCTTTTTCAACATGAATATTATAATCAGCAGCTACCCATCCTTTACCAGATTCAATATTACATTCTAATTCGGTTTTTTTATTATCAATTAAAAAATCGTGGCGGGCATTTTGAGCAATTGTTACACCTGAATTAATTGTTTTAACAACCAGGGATATTTTCCTTTTTTCCCCAATTTGCAGAACCGGTTCAAGGTGTTTCTGCTTCAACTGCTGATATCTTTCTACACCGGCATTTATATGATCACCAAACAATCCTGACCTTATCAGTAAAGGCCCCTGATAATTTATTGGAGATACTTCATAACTGATACCGGCAATATGAGGGTTATCCATGCTTGCAAATCTTTTAGACAGAATTTCTGTTCGCTTTCCCTGTTTATCTTTTATTATGATATACCGGGTTAGAAGTCCGGTTCTAAAATCCAGTTTCCGGTGAATTTTCTCAATTTCAAAATTCGGTTCTCCTCCGAAACTTAACCAGTCCCCATTTTCCGGCTTAAAATTAACCGGAAGCCAGTTCGGGTTATTAACAAAATCTTCATTTTCAATATCCCTCCCTGCAACCTTGGAAACAAGCCGGTTAAATAATCCTGCTATATAGGTGCCCGGATAATTTATTTTGTTGGCTTTACTTTCTTCCATTGCACCTCTTGTACCAAAAAAGCCGTTCCCAATTGCTAATAATGCTTCACGCGACCGTTCATTTTCAGGATTGTAATCATGATAATTCAAAGTCCATTTTTCATTTTCCAGACCTCTATTAAACCATTCATTTATTGTGTCTATACTGATTTCGGAAAGATCTTCGACTACAATATCTGCTCCATTTATCAATAGTTCAGTGGTATTATCCTCCCTGGCAAGTCCCAGGGTAAGACCGAACCCTCCATTCAATCCTGCCTGTACACCCGACACAGCATCTTCAACAATAACAGTTCTATGATAATCCACACCAAGGTTATCACAGGCAGTAGTAAAAATATCAGGTTCGGGTTTCCCCATTAATCCCAATTCGGCAGATACAACTCCATCAACCCGTGTTTCAAACAGGTCAAGAAGATTAACTGATTGAAGTATTTGCTTGCAATTTTTACTCGAAGAGGCGACACCAATCCTTACACCAATATTTTTTAACTCATAGATGAGGGAAACAGTAGATTCAAAAACCTCGGCTCCGTCTTTTTTCAGGACTTCATTAAAGAATTTATTTTTTGCATTGCCCAATCCACATACTGTTTCCATATCAGGAGAATCTTCAGGGTTTCCAAAAGGAATATCTATTCCCCTTGATTCCATGAAAGATTCAACTCCTTTATACCTGGGTTTCCCATCAACATAGGGAAGGTAATCTCCTTCATGTGTAAATTCTTTGAAAGGCTCATTAAATCTTTTTTCTCTGGTGTGTAAATACTCATCAAACATTTTTTTCCATGCTGTACCATGTACTTTTGCTGTTTGTGTTATTACACCATCCAGATCAAATATTACCGCATCAAATTGTTTCATAAGAATTTATTTTATTGTATCGGAGTTTACTCACTTCGTTCATGAGATCGCCCCGATAGCCATCGGGGCCAAGTTCAATGTTTATGGCTTGATAATGGCTAATTTCATTATACTTTGTGTTTTTAAGTGGACTGCGGACTGCCGACTATTAACTAATTATTTATGAAACCTGAAAATCATCCGCAAGCTGGCGGATCAATCAATTTGTGAAATTATGTTCTTATTGGCAAATAATGCCTGTTTTCGAATTTTAGAACACTATATGGTTCTAAAATACAAAAAAATGTTCAGTTTATCGAACAACAAGTTTTATTAACTATGTGAAATCCTGGAAGTTTGTTGGTTTTCTTCAATTTGTTTCTAAAATTCGGTTTTTTGGTTAACTTAGATAAACCTAACACTATGTATTATGGAGAATTTATTTGTTGTTTCAAGTCAATTGCCTGTTCATATTGAGAAGGTTGAAAAGGATTTTAAAATTGCTATTAAAGAAGAACCGGTTAAATCCGGACTGGAAAACTTTTACAGGCAGTATAATACTAAATGGATAGGACTGACCAGCATTGATCATTATAAGCTTTCAAACCAGGAAAAGGAAAAATTGAAAGATGAACTTCAGGAATATAATTGTATCCCTGTTTTTGCTGATTGGAATGTTATCAATGATTCTGTTCATGGTTTTTCGAAGGAAACTATCTGGCCTCTTTTCCATTATTTTACACAGAATGCTGTTTATGTTGAAAAATACTGGAATGCATATGTTAAAGTCAATCGTTATTACGCTGAAAAAATATTACAACATGTAAATAAAGGGGACAGTATCTGGATCCATGATTACCACTTGTTGCTTCTGCCCGGAATGATCAGGGATAAACGTCCCGAAATTTCCATAGGGATATTTAACCATATACCCTTTCCTTCATATGAAATATTCAGGCTATTACCATGGCGGATTGAAATCCTGGAGGGCATGCTTGGTGCCGATCTGATTGCTTTTCATACTTATAACTATGTCAGACACTTTTTAAGTTGTGTAAGAAGAATACTTGGGTATGATTCTGTTTTTAACAGAATACAAATCCACGAAAGAACCCTGAAGGTAGATGCTTATCCTAAAGGAATTGATTTTGAGAAATTTCAAAAAGCTGCCATACTTGAAGAAAATAAACCCCCTGAAAAAAAATCACAAATCAGGAAAGAAATTGAAAAATATTTTTCTCCCGGAGAAGGCAAGAAAATAATTTTATCAACCAGTAATCTTGAACACACAAAAGGGATCCCTGACCGGTTAAAAGCTTTTGAGATTTTTCTACGGAATAACCCGGAATTCTGTGGCAAAGTATGTCTAATCTTAATAGCTGTTTCAACCGGGGAAACAGGAGAAATGTATCATAACCTGAAAAGTGAAGTTGATGAACTTGTTGGCAGGATCAACGGAAATTACGGAACCATTAACTGGATGCCAATATGGTACCTGTACAGGCCATTTGAACTGGATGACCTGATTGAATTATACACTGCAGCAAATATTGCCCTAATCACTCCAATTCGTGATGGAATGAGTATGGTTGCCAAAGAGTTTGTTGCATCAAAACCTGACGGCAGGGGAGTATTGATTTTAAGTGAAACAGCCGGTGCTATACACGAAATGAATGAGGCATTGATTGTAAACCCTAATAATTTAGAAGAAATAGCAGAAGCTATTAAACAAGCAATATTAATGCCTGTTGAAGAGCAGGAAAAAAGAAACAAAGTGCTTCAAAAACGACTGAAGCGTTATAATGTTGACAGATGGGCCAGGGATTTCATGAAAAGTCTGGCGGATGTAAAGAAGCTTCAACAAACACACCTTACTAAAAAGATCAATATTGAACGAAAAGAAGATATTATAAATGATTACCACAAAACAAAAAACAGGATTTTTCTTCTTGATTACGATGGAACTCTTACGGGTTTTAGGAAAAATCCGGCAGATGCAAAACCTGATCAGGAATTATACAGTATCCTTAAAAATTTAAGCACCAACCCTCAAAACAATGTTGTTATTATTAGCGGCAGAGATAAAGAAATTTTAGGTAAATGGTTCGTTGGAGACAGGAATATTTCATTTATTGCCGAACATGGTGTATGGTTCAAAAATCCTGGAGAAAACTGGTCGATGCTGGAGCAAATTGATAATGAATGGAAAAAATTGGTTCACCCAATTTTAGAGTTTTATGTTGACCAGACCCCGGGGGCGTTCATTGAAAATAAAAACTTTTCCCTTGTCTGGCATTACAGAAAATCTGATCCTGATCTGGGCATTCAAAGATCATGGGAGCTAAAAGACCAGCTTATGGATTTGATTTCAAACCTGAATCTCCAGATCATGGACGGAGATAAGGTTATTGAAATAAAACATTCCGGTATAAACAAAGGTAGAGCAGCAACTTATAAAATGGGAGATGAAAAATTCGATTTCATACTCGCGATAGGTGATGACTGGACAGATGAATATACCTTTGAAGCACTGCCTGATACAACTTATACTATTAAAGTCGGAACTAAAAATACTAAAGCCAGATTTTATGTTGAATCAGTTAATGATGTAAGAGAATTTCTACATCAAATTTCAGGTAAATAAGTTTTTTTCATAAGATAATCATAATCGGTATCACTTCTGATACGATCATAAATAACATCATAGAAACGAGCAATGAATTCAGGATATTTGTATTTTTTTCCGACTATATTCTTGTTTTATTTTTCAGTAAAATGCATGATTCTTTTCTGAATAGATATTGTAATCCTGTACATTACCGGCACAATAACCAATGTCAGGAAAGTTGCAAAGGTCAATCCAAAAATCACAGTCCATGATATCGGTCCCCAGAATTTAACCATATCACCACCAAAATATAATTGAGGATTAAACTCACTTAGCATTGTATTAAAGTTTATATTCATACCTGTTGCCAGAGGTAACAACCCTAAAATTGTTGTAATAGCAGTAAGCAGCACAGGGCGCAAACGGGTTTTCCCTCCCTGAACCACACATTGAGTAGCTTCTGCAACAGGCAAAAATGCATTTTCTTCCAGTCCCAGTTCTTTTCTTTTTCTCGCTTTCAGAAGCTCGACATAGTCAATGAGGACTATTGCATTATTAACAACTATCCCTGCCAGGGAAATAATCCCGATTCCGGTCATCACAACAATAAAATCCATTTTAAAGATTGATAGTCCTCCAAAAACCCCAATTGTGCTGAAAATAACACTTGCCATAATAATAACCGGTCTTACAAGTGAATTAAACTGTGTTACCAGGATAAGTAATATTAATGCAAGTGCAATTAGCATTGCTCTACCCAGAAAACCCATAGCCTCTTGTTGCTCTTCCTGTTCCCCGGTAAATTTGAATTGATATCCTTCAGGCATATCAAAATTCTCTAATAGCATTTCTAACTGATTATTGATCTTTGTAGCATTGTAGCCTTCAACCGCGTTGGAATACAAAGTTATTACCCGGTCCATATTTTTCCTATTCACAGCACCATATGTTGTACTGTATTTAATATCAGCAACAGCAGAAATTGGAATTTGTATCATTTTTCCATCATCCATAAAAGATATTTTTTGATTTATTAAAGCTGCAACACTGTATCTATATTTGTCCTGAAGCCGGAGTTGGATAGGATATTCATCTTCACCTACTTTAAAATCTGAAATTTCTTTGCCAAATAAAGCAGTTCTGATCATTCCGGCAATTTGTATTGTTGAAACGCCTAATCTTCTTGCTTTTTCTCTGTCTATCTGAATCAATAGCTGTGGTTTGTCCACTTCAAGATCAATTTTTAGTCCCTCAATTCCTTCAATATCGGATTGTTCAATGAATGCCTGAAGTGAATCTGTCAGATATAATAATTGATCATAATTTCTCCCTGCTATTTCAATATTAATTTCCTTCCCTGTAGGAGGTCCCATCTCGCTCTTTTCAAAGGATATTTGTACGCCTGGATAATATCCGATTAGTTGATCGGATAATTTTTTCAGTAATTCCGATGTATTCGTTCCCATCCTGTACTGGTAATCTACAAAAGTGATTGTAATAAGTCCTTTATTCGGTTCGTCTCCAGCCTGAAAACCGTCTGAAGATCCTGTTCCAACGGTTGTAAGTACAGATTCAACGATTTTTCGCTCTTCAATCAGAATTTCGTCTATATCTTTTTCAACAATTCTCATTACTGAATCGGTTACCATTATATCGGTACCCACAGGAAGCTCAGCAATAATATTGATATAATTCGGATCACTTTGGGGGAAAAAATTTATATCCGGTTTCCTTACCTGAAAAAGAATCAGGGTAAAAAATAATAGGAGAATTGTTCCGACAAAGAGCTTTACCGGATTTTTTCCTTTCAATACAAAATTTAACACCCTGATGTAAGCATTTTCAAGTTTTACAAGAAAAATTATCCTGAACCAACGTTGAATTTTATCAAGAAACAGAATATTGAATAAAAAGATCAAACCAAATATGCTCAACAAATTAGCCAAAAAAAAGATTTTGGTCACGTACAATACTATTGTAATTCCTGCCAAAATCGCCAAATTACGGTATGATCTTTTCTTTCTGGTTTTGCGATTACTCTTTTTCTTACTGTTTATAAAAGTAGCCGAGAAAACAGGAATTATTACAAGGGCAATGAACAAAGAAGAAGTTAAAACTATAATCAAAGTAATGGGCAGGTTTTTCATGAATTCACCAATGATTCCTTTCCAAAAAGCTAAAGGCACAAATGCTGCCAAAGTGGTTGCAGTTGAGGCAATAATGGGGACAGCTATTTCACCAACAGCCTGCCTGGCTGCCTCCAGTGGCTTATATCCCCTGTCAACAAACCTGTAAATGTTTTCAACTACTACAATAGCATTGTCAACCAGCATCCCCAAAGCCAGAATCAATGCAAACAGGACGATCATATTTATCTTGAACCCACCCAGGCTCAAAATCACAAAGGAAAGGAACATTGACATGGGAATTGCCAGGCCAACAAACATAGCATTTCTTGTTCCCAGAAAAAAGAAAAGTACCAGAACCACAAGTATTACTCCCATGATCATGCTGTTTTCCAAATTTCTGAGTTGCTTTCTGACCATATCCGACTGATCATTGGTGAAAGAAATGCTCATTGCAGCAGGAATATTCCCGCTATTACCGGCTTCATCAACCATATTGAATATTTGATCGGTAGCTATTAACAGGTTTTTACCACTCTTTTTTATAACCTGGAGAGATACAACCGGGTTTTTATCAAGACGCGCAAAATTTGTTGGTTCTTCATAGCCATCTTCCACTTCAGCAACATCTCTCAAAAATACAATGTCTCCTTTATCATGTTTAACAATAACATCTTCTATCTGTTCAATATTCTCAAATTCGCCGGCAATACGGATTGACCGGCGGGTGTTACCCAATTTAATTTCACCCCCAGACATAGAGATGTTTTCAGATGCAATAGCACTCTCGATGTCGTAAAATGATAATTCCAGTGCTTCCAATTTATGAATATCAACGTTTACTTTAATCTCCTTTTCATTGATCCCTTTGATATTAACCTTTGAAATTTCATCAATCGTTTCAATTCTTTCTTCAAGGTATTCAGCATATCCTTTCAGCTCTTCAAGACTATAATCGCCTGACAGATTAATATTGATTATGGGAAACTCTGATAAGTCAATATCTATAACAATCGGATCGGTTAATAAATCGTTAGGTAATTCCCTTTTTGCTTTATCAACAGCATCTTTAACATCCAATATTGCATCCTCAATATTTACATTAGTGTTGAATTCAATAATAACAAGTGATGCATCCTGTATGGAATTGGAGCTTAATTTTTTAATGCCATTAATGGTCTCAATTTCTTTTTCGAGTGGTCGCGTTATAAGGTTTTCAATATCCAATGGAGAATTGCCGGGATAGGGTGTTTGTACCAGTACTGTCGGAATATCAACTTCAGGGAATAATTCCTTTGGCAGATTAACATATGAGAACAGTCCAAAAGCTATTATTACAACAGTCAAAAGGAATATAGTATTCCTGTTTTTTAACGCAGCCGTGGTTAATTTAAAATCCCTTATAATGCTATCTGTCTTAGGCTTGATGCTCATTTCGCTATTGGTTTATCAGTCTGTTTACTTAACGTTTATTTTCACTCCGTCAGATACCTCGGTATATCCCGCAATGATTACTTTATCTCCATTCTTTACACCGCCGGTTATCAGTGTTTTATCCTTATAACTCAGGCCTGTACTAATATGTTTTTTCTGTGCTATTATCCATTCGCCGTTATTTACAGCAACATAAAGGTACGATCCCTGTATATCTTTTTTAATTATTCCGGAGGAGACCACCAGGGCAGAATCTTTCGAAAAATCATTAAGCATTACCGTAGCCATAAGGTTTGGTTTAAGCTGATTATCCGGGTTATTTATTTTCAATTCAATAGTAAAAGTCCTGCTATTGCGGTCTATCACATTACCTGTCCGGTAAACCGGAACTTCTATTTCTATACCAGGCAACGAAGGAAAGCGTACTATGGTTGTATCTCCTTCGTTAATATTTGCCAGGTATTTTTCAGATACATCAGCATAAATTTTCATTTCAGAGAGGTTAACAATTTCAAGTATTGGTTTTCCCGGTGAGGCCATTTCTCCTTCTTTACCTGAAATTTTTTCAATAAACCCAGCAAACGGAGCCCGTATCCTGGCCATTTCCAGTTGCGTTTTCAGTGTTTTTAACCTGTTTTCAGATGATTCTTTAGCATTTTTAGCATTCAGGTATTCTATTTCCGAGCCAATATTTTGTTCCCATAATTCATGTTGTTTATTAAATACTTTTCGGGCAAGTTCAAGACCTGTTTTTACCTCTTCAATATTGCTCATTATTACTTTTGTGTTTAAAGAAATCAACAGGGCTCCCTTTTTTACTTTTTCTCCTTCCGACACATATATTTTCTCAATTTGACCATTTATTTCAGGGCTGACGAAAACATGCTTTTCTGCGTCCACATTACCACTAATCAGTATGAAATGATTGAATTCCTCAAAATTTAATTCATCTATTTTCACAGTAACTGCTTTTTCTGAATTTATTTGTACTGAATCTTTTTCAAGTTCACGTTCAAGCATGGTAATTTTATTATTGATTACCATTTGCTTCTCCTTAAGGTTTATCAGCTTGCTTTTTATTGCTTCGGGGTTGTCCGGATTACAACCTGCTATTGCAATGATTAATATTAAAAAAAATGACTTTTTCATTATTCTGATATTTGATTTTTTAGTATGAAATTAATAATTGTAAGCTGTTACGGGTTGCGGGTTACGGGTTACGGGTTTTTTCTCTTCATAATTCGATATTCGTTATTCACCTCTTCGACTCTCTGCTTTTTGCTCTTTGCTCTCCTACAATCTGTTCATTATTTTATCCAGGCGTGTCTTTACATTTAATAATTCAATCATCGCTGATGTTAAATTTGACTCCGTTTGCAAATATTGATTGTTTGCCTGTATCAATTCAAAACTGGAAGCCATACCATTTTTGTATTTGATTCTTGTTTTTTCAAGAATTCTTCCTGCCAGTTTTACATTTTCATTTTCGCTCATATATTTTTCAAGAGCAGTATTATAATCAAACCTCGCCTGTTGATTTTCCATTTCCAGACTTTGTCTGACAAGTTTTTGATTTTCAATTACTTTTTCTAACTCAATTCTCTTCTGGCTTATTTTTGATCTTTTTGAACCGCTGCTAAACACCGGCACGTTCAGCGTAAATCCAAGCATTTCTGATCTATACCATTTTTCATCTGTGTCGAAAAAACTGAATTTGTCCCTCATGGCATTCCAATTATTCGAATACATTACAGAAAGGTTTGGTAAATATTCTGTTTTTTGTCTTTTTAAATCAAGGGAAGCTAATTCAACTTGTGTTTCTATAATATTATAATCAATATTATTATCAATGTTAAAATCATTTGCTGCAATTAATTGCAGGTTGATTTTTTCCAATATCCCGTATAATGAATCTGACAGTGATACATGCACTCCCAGATCAAGACCCATTTGAAATTTTAACATATTTCTGGATAGCTTTGCCTGTCTTTCCATTGAATTAATTGAATTATCAAGTGTTGTAAGTGTAACTTTAAGCTGATCAACATCTGTTTCTTCAACAAAACCCTGTTCAAACATGGCCCGGGTTTCCAAATATGTTTTCTGTGTATTCTGATAATTCTTGATAAGGATTTTTTTTGTCTCTTCCGTTAGTAAAACCAGGTAATAATTCCGGGTTACCAGCTCTTTAATATCAATCTCTGTTTTTTCAAGATTTTGCTGTGATATCTGTTTATAAACTTTTGCTGCCATTAATCCTACAATATAGGAGCCACTGAAAATTAGCTGGTCAGCCGTTAATGATGCTGAAGCATTATGTTGCGTTCCAAATTGTACCTCAACCATTTCATCCGGATTTCCTCCAAAAAAATTTGGGATAAGAACCGTGGCCAAACTCAAATTATCAGTATAATTAACTGACCCGTTTACCTGCGGTAAACCAAAAGCTGTTATTTCCCAGATTTTTTTTCTTGCAATTCTCACATCAGCCTCTGCATTTTTTATATTTAGATTATTCTCAATCGCGAAATTCTGTGCCTCTTCGAGTGAGAAAGTTCTTTTCTCATCACCTTCTGCTAAACTGAATAAATTACAGCAACAAAACAGAAAAACAATAATGCCAATTTTTAAAATATTCATATTCTATATTTTATTACTAGAGTTTGTTCATAAACTCTACATTTCGTTTATAAATAAATAACAAATCTCAAAAAACAAATAACAACTTAACGAAGTGATCTCACGAACACCTTAAAAATTTGTTAATTTGTGAGTAAATAATATCCAAATATCAATTACCAAACCTGCCCGCAGTATAAAAGACACTTTGGGTGGGTGGGTGACCGAAACTGTTTTGATTATTGAATTTTTGAATTTTGTAATTTATTTGAATTTTGGTACTTGTTATTTGTGATTTTTTGTATTTATTATTTTTTATAATCTCTTGATTGTTATTTACTTTCTTGCCAACTGCCGATTGATTACTTGCTATTCTTTTATTTTTAACTGATCAATATTATCCTCAAGGAATTTGATCCCTTTACTATTTGCTATACCTCTAATGTGATAGATAAACAATTCGGAGAAGAACTTCCCGGAAGTGTAATCCCGAATTGAAACATATGAGTTTTCCATTACTTTGTCCACTCTGGCTACATGCATCTTAGCAATTATTTCATTGTTAATTTCCTTCCTGTAAAGTCCTTCCCTTTTCCCTTTTTCAAGGTTTTTAATTAACGATTTTAACATCCTGTTCTGCTTACTTTCATGCAACCGTTTAAAAATATCAGGATAATACTTCCTTAGATCGTAGTGCATTGAAGGATTATGTTTTTCCAGCAAATAGTTAATCTGCCTGTTTACCTCAAACAATTCCTCAATGGCATTTAATTCGTTTTTGTCCAGTTCTTTAAATTCCCTGGTTCTTTTCTCAATTTCAAAATCAATAACTTTTTCTACCAGTTTTGTTTTATTCTTTACCTCCTGATAGAGGGTTTTTTTTGAAATTCCCATCTCACGGGCTACATCATCCATTGTAATGCTTTTTATCCCGTATTTGTAATACAGCTCTCTGGCTTTTTCGATTAATGTTTTATTTTTTTGAATCATGCCGCAAACATAAATAAAAAACTTTAGAAACAAAAATAATTATAAATGTTTCTTTGGTTTTTTATTAAATCACTGGTAATTTATGAAACTACGTGAGTTCGAAAACAATTTATTAGAATAAATAATTTACTGTTAATTAAATTTCTTAAAAAAGCTTAGGTTTTATATATTCGAACGATTTTATCGACTACGATCCCAAATTTTTCTCAAACATTTAAGCAATACTTTTTTTGTTTATTTTATTCCAATTAGAGAACAAAGGGGACAATACCTGTCTGAACAGTTGCCGGCCTGCTACCAAACAGAAATTCAGGCGAGGATCATGACTGAGATGCATCCTTTTGAGATAACATGAAATTGATCTAAATGAATAAGAGGTACGAAAATATGACATCAAAAGAAAGATTTTTAAAAGCAATCGATAAAAAACAAACCGATCGGTTACCTGTTACAACGCATCATGTAATGCATTCATTTCTTAATAAATACATGAACGGTATAACAGATCAGGAATTCTTTAATCATTTTGGACTCGATCCGATTCATTGGATAATTGCACATACTTATGACGAATCAAAAGGAGAATATTACGATTCGACACATACAGATATTTGTTTTCTTGAGGCAAGAAGAATTTGTTCAGATGATTGGCGCATTAAAATAGAAGATTTGAAAGGTTATGACTATATAACAAAGCGATTCAATATTATCACACCTGATAAAACTCTATCCATGATATTACAATCTAATGAACATACAACATGGGTCTTAGAACATTTAATCAAGGAAAAGAATGATATCGAAATTATTGCTAAATATATAACAAGCCCCAAATGTGATGTTGAGACAATTAACAATGCTGTTAATAACGATAATAATAGAAAACTAATAAGAGGCCATATTTGTTGTTTTGATGGTTTTGGTCAGCCTGGTTGCTGGCAGGATTTTGCCTGTCTATATGGCATGGAAAATTTAATTATGGCTACCTTTGATGATCCCGGGTGGGTACATACATTTTTAAAAGTATTGCAATTAAGAAAAAAAGTCTATATCCAATCTCTTAAAGGCGCAAGATATGATATATTAGAATTAGGCGGTGGAGATGCTTCTACAACAGTTATTTCACCGGATATTTTTAACACATTCGTAGCACCCTATGATGCAAAATTAATTGATTTGGCCCATCAAGCCGGACAAAGAATTGTTTATCATACTTGTGGCGGTATGATGCCGATATTGGAGGATATTGCCGCAATGAACCCCGATGCAATGGAAACCTTTACTCCTCCTGCTATGGGTGGGGATACAAATTTAGCAGAAGCGAAAAAACGCTTAGGCAATAAAGTATGCATGATAGGTGGATTTGATCAGGTTAATTTTTTTCAAAACTGTTCAACAAAAGATACCAGAAAAGAAGTGCGAAGATGTTTTGAAGAAGCCGGAGAAGGTGGCGGATATATATTGTCACCTTCAGATCATTTTTTTTATGCTGATTTAAATTTAATTCAAGCATTCGCCGATGAAGCTAAGAAATGTGTTTATTAATTCCGTTGAAAATGAATTGAAACAAAAAATGAGATAAAAGAAATATTTACTTGTTTTAACTATTGTGATAGGATTTTCTTTGTCAGGAAAATTATTCGCCCAAAACGAAAATGTACTATTAACCCCTGAAATGCTGGCAATGCCCAGGGAAAGAATGAACTTCAATGATCAGCAAGTATTACTATTTAATGGGAATTACAAAACAAGTAATACCGGCTGGTGTTTTTGTTCATTAATGATTTAAAGTATTCGATCAAAGTTTAACTATTATTAAATCAGGAAAATAAAATGTCTGCTCAAAAAAGAAATACACGTTATCTCACTTTCATTTGTCTTGTTTCAGCCTTAGGCGGTTTTCTCTTTGGCTATGATACGGCTGTGATTTCAGGAACAATTAGTTTTATAAAAACACAATTCATGATGAATGTTGTTATGGAAGGCTGGTTTGTCGGATCGGCTTTGTTAGGCTGTATTATTGGCGTGGCGTTTGCCGGCATTTTGTCCGATACATTCGGCAGGAAGAAAATTCTTTTTATCTCAGCTTTACTATTCACTATCTCTGCCATCGGATGCATGGTTTTGCAAGAACAGTTTCTTCTCATTACTTTTCGACTGATTGGAGGACTGGGCGTTGGTATCGCTTCAATGGTATCTCCTTTATACATCTCGGAAATTTCCCCACCGGAACTGAGGGGACGGTTAGTGTCCCTGTATCAATTTGCCATTACTATCGGAATCCTTTGTGCTTATTTCGTCAATGCTTTTATTTTATCAATTTCCCAAAATTTTTCTTTGCCCGACCAGGGATTTTTCCACTGGATTTTCGTTCAAGATGTCTGGCGGGCAATGTTTGGTTCCGAAACAATTCCTGCCCTGCTGTTTTTCTTTCTTTTGTTCTTTGTCCCCAGGAGCCCAAGATGGCTAATTACAAAGGGTCATCCTGAAAAAGCACAAACGATACTTACCCGTATAGCAGGCAGCGAAACGGCAGAACAAGAGGTGAAGGGAATACAGAAAGTGCTGACCCGGGAAACAGGTTCGTTTCGTCAACTACTACAGCCGGGACTGCGATTGGCACTTTTTATTGGTATCACCCTGGCAATTTTATCCCAATTAACAGGAATTAACGCCATCATCTACTATGGTCCCCGTATTTTTGAAAGTGCCGGATTTGGTATCGGTCATTCCTTAAACAGTCAGGTAATCATCGGGTCTATAAATGTTCTCTTTACATTAATTGCGATCTGGAAAATCGATAAATTAGGACGAAAACCATTACTGATTACCGGTAGTTCAGGTATGATGCTGTTTCTTGTTACGATTGGTTTTCTTTTTCAGACCGGAAATGAGAACAGTATCGGATTATTAATTTTAATACTTTGCTATATCGCCTTCTTTGCCTTTTCGTTTGGTCCCGTAATCTGGACACTGCTCTCAGAGATATATCCAACATACATTCGCGGAAGGGCCATGTCCATTGCCACGTTTTCGTTATGGGTGGGTACTTATATTATTGGGCAATCGGTGCCCTGGTTATTGGAAAATATAAGTCCGCAGGGAACATTTTGGCTGTTTGCTTTAATGTGTATCCCGGCAATACTAATCACCTGGAAACTGGTTCCTGAAACTAAAGGCAAGACATTGGAACAGATTGAGATGTATTGGTTAAGTAAAAAATAAGGAGAGATGAATCATTTCACCATAATGTTCAGGAATAATTTTTATAATAAATGGTATGGATTAGATTTTGTTTAAATAGTATTAACCTTTTTATTACTTTGTTAAGCTATGTTCTTATGAATTAATCAGATTAATAAAAGCATGCCAGATAGAGAATTCCCATAATAGTAAAAAAATGAATTTTAAAGAAATATTTAATAAAGCAACAGATAAAACAAAACTTGATTTTTTGTTTGCCATTTTGGAACATAACAAAAAGTTAAAAGACGAATTTATCAATTATGTGGAAACCCAGGGTAAATCCGATAAAACTCCCGTGTACGAGATGTTTGTTTCCGTTATTAAAAAATATGAGCAGGAATATAGGAAAGAACTTGAAATAATTGATGTTGAAAACCCTGATTTGGATAGTTACAATCCATCACACGACGGCTATATGGAAGAATGGGAGCATTATCAGGAGGCTGCCGAACAGGAAATAGAAGCTATTTACAGGTTCTGGCAGAATTCCCTTATCGATACAATTATCGGTCAGAAGATAGAAACAGGACTGGCTATGCTGATTGGAGCGTATGAAGCAAGCCTGAACAGTGAAATTAACGATACGATAGAAAGCCTGGGCGATCCGAATGAGTTTTTGGTAGAGCAGCATGAAGAATTAATGAAATATTATATAAAAAAAATAAAACAGGCTGCAATAAATGAGCATTCAATATTCGGTTCTTTCAACCTTTTCCTTGAATATTGTGAAAAAGAAAATCCCGGAAATGAAAGTTATCTTCGATATTTTGAACCGGTATTGATTGCTTTGGCAGAGAAATCGGAAAATCCGGAAACAATCCTCCATTTATTGGAAGATTCAAAAGTTGAAAATAAATTCCTGCCCCAGCTTGTATTACTTCTGAATAAGTTATGTGGTAAGTCTGATAATTGGTTGAAAAGTGCTAAAGCATATTATTTATCCGACAACAAAGTGGCCGAAGAACTGCTCAAATACTATCTTGAAAAGGATATTGTTGTTTTTACAATGACTGCAAAAGAGTTGTTTTATAAGAGGATAAATACCATTGGGCTATATTCCTGCAGGATAAAGTAAATGAAGTGGTTGATGAGAAACTTTATAAAGATGTTTTTTTTGAACTTACTGTAAAGGATAACAAAATTGTATTTTACCGAAAAATTAAAAACCTGTTAAGCACAGCCGAAAAACAGGAGCTGTTGGAAAAACACATTTATAACAAACCTTTCATTGTAAAAATACTTGAAGATGAAAATAGGTACTCTGATATTAAACAACTGGTAACTGATAATATCGACTCCTGGGATTTTAACAAACTCATCAGTCCCATTCTTGAAGAATATCCCGATTTTTGTTTTGAAACTATCAAAAACAAAGCTTTAAAGACTATTACAACCCAACGGGGCAGGGTAGCTTATGAAAGGATTGCCGAATGGATAAATCTGGCAAAAATTATTTCGTGCCTAACGGCACTTAAATACGGCGGATTCTTATTTTTTACCAATATAATGTCCCTAACGGGACATTTTTTAACCTATAAAGGATTAAAAATAAATCTATGATAAAATACCTGACCAACCTGATAGAAGACATGCAACAAGCCGCAAAAAACCTGCCTGCAAAACCATATCTGGAATTATCTGAGGAGAATGAATTTTTACTTTGACAAACCCATAAACTGGGTTAGTGAAGGAGTTATTGGTGTTGAGTTTTGCGAATACGATCCAAAAAAATGTCCCTTCCCATCCGAATATTGCATGTGCAAAGATTTTGATTTCAATGTTGATGAACCTCCTGAGTGATTAAACTATTTGGCATTTCGGTTGTTCTTGGGAGATTGCTTCGTCGCTTCGCTCCTCGCAAAATCCTTTTTTAACCAATAAAATAAGATTAAAACCGTATTCTTCATAACAAACCACCGTCAGGGTTTGGAACCGCTGACGGGGTTTGGGAATCTTTAAAGCATAATAAGTATACGGATTTTGCGAACGAAGTGAAGCAATCTCTCCTGGCTTTTCGTAAAATATTAGCGTAATTCGTTTTAATTCGCATGATTTGTATTCTTCTTCACTCTTTCCTGTCGCGTTGCTTCAGCACTGTTTCGGCAAATTCCAGATCAATGGGAGTGGTTAATTTTATATTGAGTACATCTCCCTTAACAATGTTTATTTTTTCACCACAGGTCTCAAATACAATTGCATCATCTGTAAAATCCGATTTGTATTCTTGCATATATGCCTTTTTTATCCGTGCAACGGAAAACACCTGTGGGGTTTGAATCAAAAGAACTTTTTCTCTATCAACAGATTTATTCGCATTAGGAAGGTTTATCCGCACCGAATCGCCTGGGGTTACAGCCGGAATGGCATTTCCGTACTTTATTGCACTATTAAAACATCTTGAAATAGTATTTATATTCACCAGGGGTCTTACTGCATCGTGTATAGCAACAAATCCATTATCATTATTTATAGCTCCCAGTCCGTTTTTAACAGAATCAAATCTTGTTTTCCCCCCTTTAATAATTTTGTGAGGAATAGAACACGAGTATTCCTTACAAATAGAGTTCCATATATTATAATAACCGTCGTGTAAAACAATAATAATTTTCAATTTCCTGTCAAATTCATGGAAAACACGAAGTGTATGTAACATTACCGGCTGATCTGCCAGTTTCATAAATTGCTTAGGCAATTCCGATTTCATCCGTTTACCAATACCTCCGGCAACAATAACAGCAAATTTTTCTGTTTCACTTTTTCGCATTTTTATTCCATAATATTATGTTAAATAAAACTGGTATCTGATTAATAATTGCAAAAGTTTTAGTTTTAATAAGCGAAGACTTACAAATATTATTTCTTTTTATATTAATCGCAACAATGATTAATTTAAATATTAACTATTTATTGTTAATATCATTTATACAAATACCGTTTTATACTTCGCTTTGGCGTTTTAATAAATTCATCAGGATGGTGTTCAAATTTTGAGATATTCATAAATTCCGGTATAATTTGATTAGCCTGTTTCCAGTACTGGTCTAAAATTTGTCCCAGTTCCTTTTCTCCAATATTATTCTTTTCTATTGCATCCTTATCCGGACATATTAAAGCAATTATTTTATCCTTTCTTGAAACAACAACTGATTCAAGAACATAATACATATTGTTTATTACAGATTCTATTTCTTCGGGATAAATGTTTTTTCCTGATGGTCCAAGTATCATACTTTTGCTTCTGCCTTTTATAAAGATATTTTTCTCCTTATCCATAAGACCCAGATCACCTGTATGCAACCATCCTTTTTCATCTATCACCTCTCTTGTTGCTTCTTCGTTTTTATAATAACCATCCATCACATTTTCCCCTCTCAGCATAATTTCTCCAACCTCATTTTCGGGATCATCTGAATTTATTTTTACTTCCAGTGTATCCACCGACCGTCCTGCAGACCCAAGTTCAAAAGTATCCCATGATGCATAACTTATCAACGGACCACATTCTGTCATTCCATAGCCTACAGTATATTTGAATTTTATTTTTCTAAAAAATTCTTCAGCTTCTTTGTTCAATGCCGCACCGCCTATGATAACTTCATGGAAATTTCCTCCAAATGCATGACTTAATTTACCTCTCAGCTTTAATAATATCATTTTTCTTAACAGTGGTGTTTTTAAAAGCACATTTAAGGGGAATTTTGTTATTGCCGGTAATACTTGTTTTTTATAAATTTTTTCTATCACAAGAGGGACTGAAAGTATAAGAGTGGGGCGGATTTCTTCGAAAGCTTTAATAATAATTTGTGGTGACAGGGTCTTGGTGAGAAAGGTAATATGACAACCCAGAGTAAAAGGGAAGAGAAATTCAAAAACACATCCGTAGGTGTGTGCCAGTGGCAGGAATGAAACAATCGGATCTCCCGGTTTAAGCGGCATATTATTATGCGCGAACCGTACATTTGCAGCAAGACTGTTATGTGGAAGCATTACCCCTTTTGAAAAACCGGTTGTGCCTGATGTATAACTTATTACCGCAAGTTCTTTGTTCGAAACCTCAGCACAGTAAACATTATCGGGGTTAAATTTTTCTTTATACTTTTCTTTAAATATTTTATTAATATCCGTAATTACCTTATGCAGTTTTTCGTCCCTGCACTCAAGGGCAGAGAAATCAGTTAAAGAGAACACGCATTTAATATTTCCCATTTTCGTACCATCCAGCTTTTCGTACAGTTGTTCTCCTGAAAACAATAATAGCGAATCGGAATGATTAACAATATGATGAACATCATCCGGTTTAAAATCTGCTAAAATCGGCACAATAATACCACCATATGTTACAACTGCAAGAAACGATATTGCCCAATTTGATGAATTTTTACCGTAAAGTGCTATCTTATCTCCTTTTATAATCCCCGCCTTTTCAAAAGCAATATGCAATCTGGCAATCTGTTCTGCAACTTCCTGAAAGGAATAACTTCCACCCTGATAATCTGAAAAACATCTTATTTCCCAATTTTTTTTAATGCTGTCTTCGATGTAGCCAATTAGAGTTTCCTTGATCATAACTTAAACCTTTTTTATCTGTTATTAATCAGACTATTTAGAGCCCGTTTATAAAGTCTGAAAGCGTAAATAAATAGTAAAAATCACAAAAAACAAGCACCCCTGTGCAGTCACTGACTGTATGGGGGGCTTTAATTCAAAATTTGTTTGGCTTTATAGACAGACATTATTTTTTTTAATTGTAAATTCTCTGCCTTTTTTATATCACTAAATGGATCTGGTAAAATTTAAAC
>JADFUQ010000173.1 GCA_015222065.1 Bacteroidota bacterium | reverse complement strand
CAAAATGTCTGTTTCATCTAACAGAGACGAAACAACAAGAGCACCATATGGATGTTGGGTGGCTGTTGCCTCTTTAGCAATCTCGGACACGAAGGTGTGCCTGAGTACTAAGGGAAGAGCTTTAACAGGATTTTTATCTACTGACCTGAAAACGTATTCTCTACCATTATTAGCCAGGAATTTTAGCGAAGTCGTTTGTCTTCCGCCTCCAACAGCAAAAGGTGTAAGACCTGTCATTACTGTGTCAAGATTTAAATAAGAAACGCTTACGGGTTCCGTCCATGTAGTTCTATATAATGAACCCAAAAACATTTTCTTAATACCTTTGGCTTTATATTTACCCCCCACTACGGTAACAGGTTCATCTGGATATGGAACATTTTTAATGTTTTTTTCAGTCTTTGTTTCGAAATAAGGAATGTAATGCCTGTTTATCTGTGTATCATGGTCTTCAAGGTCAAAGCAACCGGATTTAAATAATTTACTGGAATAAATTTCACCTATTTTTTCATTCATGAGTTTGTAAAACACAATTTTAATAGTACCGCTTTCGTAATATTCCAATTTAGTAAATCCGTATTCTGAAGCTTTGAATAACGTACCTCTTTCATTTCTGGTTGGCTCAATTTCATTAAAGCTACCTGAAACGATTTGGAAACCAGTTTTTTTCTCAATTAATTGTAAGCTATAATCGTGGGCTGAGGCGTAGATTAAACCGGGAAACAAAGTAAAGACTTTTTTCATTTCATAGATGAAC
Source organism: Bacteroidota bacterium (assembly GCA_015222065.1). GTDB lineage: Bacteria > Bacteroidota > Bacteroidia > Bacteroidales > VadinHA17 > JADFUQ01. Next base: position 6,438 of record JADFUQ010000173.1, on the reverse strand, counting down.
TCCTGGTAATCTTCATGAGCCATATCTCTTATAGTTCCAATATTCTGACGATAGGCTGCATAAAAACTGCCCAAAATAGGAACGGGCACCCTGTTATCAGGATTTTTATCAGCAAAAGGAAAAATGTGTCTTTTTATTGGTATGTAACCACCATAAACACCATTTGAAACAAAAGGATGGTGTCCCGTAATTAAGATATTTTTCCCTGCCGATTCTTCAATGACTTCATTCAGGTCTTCGAGAAATTCTTCTTTTGTCAGATTGTTGCATTCTGCATCAGGTGCTTCAGGTTTATCGTAGGGATGTAACCACCATTGTGAGTTGATCGCAATAAGCCGTAGATTGGAAGAAAGATCAACTATCTCCGGTCCCGGACACCCATTGGATGGTAAGAAAATATTTGATTCATTTTGCTTCAGTTCAATTTCTGTTTCTAACTTTCTTACTGCTTCCAAACCATTTTTCCCGGAATTATTCCAGTCTTTATCTCCGGGAATAAAATAAATGTCTCCATTTGGTTTGTCTCTGACAAGATTGAGAAATTGGTCTAGTTCCAATAATTGATTTTCTGTGTTTCCGGGTTTCAGAATATCCCCTAAATGTATTACTGAAAAAGGATGGTTTTCACTTGACAAATGCTTTTTTAGTCCTTCCAGATTCAGTTTTCTGATTTCTTTGGTAGAAGTATTTCCAAAAAGATAAACAATATGATCAATTTTATCGTTTTCCTGAGCAGAGCTCTTTATTACCGATATGCAGGTAATAATTAGAACAAGTAAAATAAATTTGAATGTAGTAATATGCTTTAGAGATATTGAGTGAACTATCACACAACAAAAGTTATTAGGTCTGTTCATTAGATGAATATCCTGACATACCATTGAGAATGCTTTCACGAAGTATAGAACTTAAAACACCAATACCCAAGGTAAGATTGGTTATTTTAGTGTTCATCTGCATTACAAATAATCAAATTTATGAAAAATCACCAGGTATCCCAAAGAGTTTTTTTCTAAATGATAGTTAAACCCAAGTTATAAAACTGAGAAAGTACTGAACGAAAGTTATTCCTGTCTTGTATCCATGGCAAGTGACCACAGTCTTCCAATTCTATATATTGAGCATTGGGCCATCTTATTTTGTTAATATAGGTTGATTCTTTGTATATGTCATGACTTCCATAAAGGAAAAATACCGGCAAATTACTATATGAACCTGCTTTATTCAGAAAAGACCGATCCATTTTCATAATTTCTCTCCTCGTATCCGTTAAAACCTTTTTATTTACGTTATTTAACCACTCTTCTTCTGCTTTGTATGTAGAATAAATATTTTTAATGTATGTTCTCCAGACTTGTTTATAAATTCTTTTGATTGCAATATCTTCCAATTTACCTCCCAATTGTGTCAATAAGTAGTTAATTCCCATTTGTATTGAATCGATCGTATTCATACTTGGCCAATAGAAGTCCAATACTTTCTTTTCCATTAACTTCCATTGTTTGCCTGCTCCCGGACTTGGGTTGCATAAAAACAGACTGATCAATTTTCCCGGTTGTTCAACTGCATAAAGTTGAGCCAGCATACCTCCCCAGGAATGGCCAAATAAATGAAACCGCTCAAGTTTAAAGAAATCGGCAATTTCAGTTATATCATAAATATATTCCTTAAGAGAAAATGATTGATCATAGGCAATAGATTTACCGCACCCCCTCTGATCAAATGAAATAACCTTAAAATTTCTACTTAAAAAAGCAGCCACTTCATCCAGATAATCAGGGATTCCCGGTCCTCCATGAAGCAAAATAATGGCTTCTTCGTGACCTGAATTATGAATTTTTACAAACAATTCAGAGTTAACGGCTTTTATTATATGAGTTTCCAGTGTCAATTTTTTTATTATTTAAAGTGTAAGGATATAAAAATTAAAACCAGCTAGCAGAGCATACTAGCTGGTCAAAATATTTCTTGCTTACGCATTTTGTATCTTTCAATGCCCATTATTCCAGAAAAGTATGATTTTAATATCTATACATTATAAAAAACTTATTTGCTATATTTAATCAAAGTCTGGACAAAGTCATTTACTTTTTCATTAAAGGGTGTTTCAACCTCATTGAATATACCGTTGGTAGTTATTTCATCCTTGCCGTAAAAGGCATTATTTAGGTTATTATTGTATTTCAAAACCCCACCTTTAATACTCACTCCGGCGAAAAGCCCTTTACTACGATAGTATGAATAGATTTCGGCGTCAAATTCAATATCGGTGTTGGCAGTTGACCCTTTACTCTCCGGGCCTGCAGTAACACCAACATCAGCTCCAAGAGTTATTTCTGCTTTCTCAATAGCCAAAATGTCATCCTGGTCTTTGAACAATAATACTATATCTGAAATTTGTGCCCCTAATTGAAATCCCAAACTTCCTTCTCCGAGGATAACAAAGAATGGATTGCTCCATGAACCATCTTCTTTATGAATCAATGCAATTCCGCGGCCACCCTGGCCACCTAAAACTCCAACAGCTATTTTCACAGTACCGGGAATAATTACTATTCCTTCGGCTTTTTGCAACATGGATACCGGAATACTACTTTCATAGCCTTCCATAATATCTTCCAGGGCCTTAACTGCTTTTTCAAGTGTCTTATTCGCTCTTTCTTTAAGTTCTGTTTCATCCTGGAAGTAAGTACCTTGTTTAACTGCTGCATCCGGTTTAGAAATCATTTTGCTGTTTTCATTAGTAGCGCCAGCAATTAAATTCACACTTATTATTAAAACTGTCGCCAAAAATAAATTTCTAATTGTTTTCATGATAAAAATATTTAGTTAATAAAAAATGTATGGGACAAATATAGGCAATTAGCAAATGCCAGTCGTCCAACCATATAGGTTAACACCAATTAGTTTAAGTTTGAACGTCCGGAATTATAGGGAATATTTGATTATGCTGCAATAGTTTTGAGATATTCAGAAGGAGTAAGGTTTGTATATTTCTTAAATATACTGTTAAATGAAGATTTAGAATTGAATCCGCATTCATACGCAATAGCCAGCAGGGTAAAATTTCTAAAGTTAGGATCAGCCATACAATACTTAACCTCTTCTACGCGATATTCATTAATGAAATCGAAAAAATTCTTCCCTAGAATTTCATTGATTATTTGCGACAAATAATTTGTGGTAAGGTCTATTTGATCGGCAAGCTGCTTTATGCTTAACTTACTTTCCAGGTATGGCTTTTCATTTTTCATATACTCAAGTAAATGATCAATATATGTTTTAGCATCTACTGGTTTGAGCCCTGAATGTTTATATTTTTCAGCTTGTTGCCTGTATGATTCAACTTTTATTGTTTGTGTTTTGATTGGAACCTGATCCATATGTTTTTTTATCGCAATTCTGGCACTTTCCAGAGATATATCGGAAAAAATTATAGATTGTTTGAACCCAAAATATCCCAGAAAAAATACCATAAGTGTCGTAGAAACATAAATAAGCCTACCTCCTAAAATATATGGTATTCCTTTAATAAAGCCTTCTGCAATGTTTGTAAGTAATACTATTGCCCATACAAATCCCAAACCCGCTATTATATACTTAAGCCAATCAAGATTGATTTGTTCAGAATATGAGAATTGGTTGGTAATATTTTTTCTGTGTTTTTTTAATAATACTAATGACCATATGATATATGCGGGTCCTACACATACATTTAGAAATCCTATAATTTTATAGGGTATAGGGAGAGACATTGACAGTTCATTGTAGTAACTGATCTTTTCAGGTCCGCTTAAAGAATAAAAATCAAAAATTAAATATATCACTGAAAGTAAAAAAAGTACTGCGTGCCCAAGATATGATTTTTTAAATGTCCCCCTTTCGTCAATTAAAATAGCAATATAGACGAACATAAAAGGGCCTTGCAGAATTGGGAAACAAAAACTAACACCAGCAAGATGAGGGTATTGCAGATGCAATTCATTAAAATTAAAATATTCAAATAGTAAATGCAGGCCGATAAAGATCATCCAGAATGCCAGAACATAATCGGCTGTTGCTTTGTTTTTTTTACTAAAAATTAGCACTGCAAGAAATACAGCCTGCACTGACCCTATTAAAAATATTACCTCCATGAATGAAAACCACTTTTAACCATTAAGTTAATAATTCATAAAATTACTATCTGTTCTTTTTCTGTAATATTAAATTCAGGAATTAATAATATCATTCATATCTTAAAGTGTCAACCGGAGTAATTCTTCCAGCTTTCAGAGCTTGATAGCCGACAGTTAATATGGCTATTGTTACGGCAATTAATGCTGCTGCAAAGAATCCCCACACCTTGATTCTTGTTTGGAAAGCAAAATTTTGCAGCCAGTTATTCATGACAAAATATGCAACAGGCCATGCTACTAAATTGGCAACAAGGATCCATTTTAAAAATTCTTTCAGGAGAAGTGTGACAATTGTTGAAGCTGTCGCTCCGTGTACTTTTCGGATTCCTACTTCTTTAGTTCGTTGCTTAACCATGAACATTTCAAGTCCTAACAATCCAAGCGAGGCAATGATGATTGCAAGCAGAGCGAAAACCCAGAAGATCGTTCCCAGGCGTTCTTCTCCTTCATATGATTCCTTAAAAGTTGTATCTAAAAATGAATATTCGTATATATGTTCAGGATCAAGTTTTTCGAATGTTTTTTGGAGAAAATAAAGTGTCCGTTCAATATTCTTATTGTGTATTTTGACGAGTAAATTATTATAAGCATTATAATTTCCAAGCATAATTATCAAAGGGGTAATGGGTTGGTGCAAGGAGTGGTAATGAAAATCATTTGTTACGCCGATGATATCTCCCGTATAAGTGCCGATATCACCGAAATAAGTAATTTCTTCATTGATTGGATTTTCCCAGTCAAATAAACGGGAAGCCGTTTCATTGATAATAAAATTGTTCATTGAATCAGTTTCCATTTCTCTGGCAAAACTTCTGCCTTGAGCCATTTTTATTTCAAGCAGATCAAAGAAATCGTAATCTATCCAAATTTCTGCAAATAATTCCGGATCTTCATTCGTTCTCCATCCGACAGGGTTCCTGTTGAATTGTTTGCCAGGGACGTTCGATGAACCGGTCACTATTAAAACATCAGGATTTTCAAGCAGAACTTCCTTGATAGCTTCAAATTTTTGTCTTATGCGTTGATCTTTCAGAGGAATTACCACTACTTGATCTTTATTGAATCCCAGGTTTTTGTTTTTTAAATAGTTAATTTGATCGTAGATAGCCAGAGTGCTGATAATCAAAAAAACAGAAATTGCAAACTGAAAAACCACAAGGACTTTTCTAATGTTTACCGGGGCTGCTTCGGATCCAATCTTCTTTTGCAGTAATTTTACTAACGAAAAGGATGACATGAAAAATGCAGGGTAGCTGCCTGAGAAAATCCCTAAAAAGAAAGTACACCCTGCTAGAATGAGAGCAAACACCCAATCTTTGAAAATATTTATTTCCAGGTTCTTACCAGTAAAATTATTGAATATAGGGAGAATTAACTCAACAAACAGAAGAGCTGCAAACATCGCAAAAAGACAAAGCAGGAAAGATTCTCCAATAAACTGAATTCTGAGTTGATTACGTGTAGCACCGGCAGTTTTCCTTACACCGACTTCCATTGCCCGGTTAATGGAACATGCCGTTGCAAGATTCATAAAATTAATACTGGCGATGACAATAATTAACAAAGCAATGGCTGAAAAAATATAAATGTACATAATGTTGCCATTTGTTTGCAGTTCCCATCTCATATTCGAATGAAGATGAATTTTCGTCAAGGGCTGAAGTTGAAAACCTTTAGTGCCTTGCTTCAAAGCTACTTGATATTCCTCCGAAAAATCGATATATTTCCCTATCCAACCGGAAATTTTTTTTTCAACAGTTTTTGGGTCAGCAGCGTTGTTAAGCACAATATAATTATAATGTCCGAAATCATTCCAGGTATAATATTGGGAATCATCATGGGGTTTCAATGTAATATAAGAAACAAGAAAATCGAAGCTAAAATGTGAATGTGTGGGAATATTCTCTAAAACCCCGGTAACGGCTAAATCAATTTCATCATTTATTCTTAGGGTTTTACCTATGGCTTCTTCATTCCCAAAATATTTCTTAGCAATTTTTTCGGTAATAACGATACCAAAGGGAATTTTAAGAGCAGTTTTTGGATCTCCGGCAATAAATGGAAAAGTAAAGACATCAAAAAATGTGGTGTCCACTGAAATAACTTCCCGTTCGTCAAAAAGTTTATCTTCATATCTCATTGAAAAAATTGGACGAGTGAGGCCGGGTCCCCAAAGAGGAGACAAACTAACGGCATTTTCAACTTCTAATAAATCATTGACCATTGCCATAGCCATCGGATGAGGTGTGCGGGGTTGTTT
>JADFUQ010000172.1 GCA_015222065.1 Bacteroidota bacterium | reverse complement strand
GGTTGTACTACAACTCCAACAACCCGGCTCCAGGCACTCTCAAGACCTTCATCAAGAAAATATTTATTGGTAACTGAAATAGTCCTGGCAGCATCTTCAGCACTTGTTACTGTTATTACATCCTCTTCTTCCTGAGCTCCACCGGGAACAGGAACTTCAGTTCCAATAATATAAACAGGTTCCGGAGTATTCTTACAGTATTTTCTCCATGTATCTTCAGCCACACGGACAAGCGCTACAGTTCTTGATGCCACAACTTCATCGTCCAGAGGCTTAGATCTATCTCCCTCATCGTCAGCACAGAACATACTTGTATCAAGATGAATCTTTTGGTAACCGGCCTTAACATATTCCTCAATAAGTACTTCTGAGTTAGCCATTGCCTCTTCAGAAGAAAGGTTCTGCCAGGCATTAGGACCCAGATGGTCTCCTCCAAGTAAAATCATTTCCTTTGGAAAATCAACTTTGTCTGCAATAGAATGTACATAACTAACAAAATCAGCGGGTCTCATCCCCGTATAACCACCAAACTGATCAACCTGATTTGAAGTAGATTCTATTAATATTATTGTATTATCCTCTTTTGCCTGACTTAAACATGCTTCTAATACAGTGAAATTGGCAGAGCATATAGAATAGATTCCTTTTCCCGCACCCTTTCGATTATCTGCCATTAAATCAAGAAAAATATCTCTTGCATTTTTTACCATATTCTCTTCTCCATAAATAATGGGATTTATCTTTTCAGACCCTGCTCACTTCTTTGGTTCGAAAATCACGCAGTTACATTTTTATCATTTGAATGTTTAGAACATAACCAAAAACGTGATTTATAAGTGATCATACAATAATGACTTCTATTCCGTTTTTTATCAATCTTTGTTTGTCATCTTCGGAAATTCCCGAATCCGTTATTACAACATCTATCTTTGAAATTGGAGCAATGAATGCAAATTGTCTTCTTGAAAACTTTCTTGAATCCGTGACTACAATTACCTTCCTGGCAATTTCTATCATGACCTGATTCATATGGCCCTCTTCAACATTTGCAGTTGATAAACCATGGATTGTATCAAAACCATCCACACCAAGAAACAATTTATCACAGAAAAAATTTTCAAAGCTTTCCTCTGCCAGACCACCAACCATTGACAGAGATTTTTTTCGTATAAATCCACCCGGCATGAAAATATTGATCTTGCTATTTTCAGCAATGATACTGGCAATATTTAAAGCGTTAGTAATAATTGTCAAATCTTTAAACTTACTAAGGTTGTTAGCAATCTCCGTTGTAGTAGTTCCGGAATCCAGAACAATTGTATCACCATCTTTAATAAACCTTATGGCAGCTTTTCCAATCCTTTGTTTTTCTTTAAAGAATTGCTTCTGTTTATCAGAGAAAGGAGTATCTATCCCAATATGATAAAGCTTTATTTTAATAGCACCACCCCTGGCGCGTATCAACATTTTTTGTTTTTCCAGATGTGCAAGGTCATTTCTAATGGTTACCTCACTAACATTAAATGATTTACTTAATTCACTAACAAAAACCTGTCCTTTTGAATCAAGTTCTTCCAGGATTTGAGCTCTCCTGGAAACAGTTGATTTACTGAATGATCTTCCCACTTATTTAGATTTAATAATTAATATAAAACAAACAATTTTTTTTATAAAAAATAATTTCACAAATTAGATAAAACATGGTTGTCGAAACAAATAATTCTTTCACAACCTTAATTTATTCAAATTTTATTTCAATAAAAGGTAAAAATAATATAAAAATTTAGAATATACTTAAATGAATTTTTTAATTTTGAATATATTTATTGTGTAAAATAACTGTTTCAACGAATCTTAAAATAATAAACTATGTGCCCGGATAATCGAAGAAAATTCATAAAAAAAACTGTAACCGGCACCGCAGGTATAATAATCGGTGCACCTTTAGCGAAAAATGTATTTGCAGAGAGTCCAAACGACCGGATCAATATTGCTGTTGTAGGAATTCGAAGCAGAGGAGCAGAACATTGCAGGCAGTTCAGCCAGATACCTAATGTTAGAGTAACCACTATCTGCGATGTGGATGAGCGTTTATTCCCGAAAGCAGTGAATGAAATAAAAGAATTCAGTGGTGAAAAACCGAAAACTGTCGTTGATTTCCGTGAGATACTTGAAGATGAAAGTATTGATGCTGTTTCTTTGGCCACACCCGACCACTGGCATGCCCTTCATTCTATATGGGCCTGCCAGGCAGGAAAAGATGTATATGTGGAAAAACCGGTTTCATACACGATCGATGAAGGAAGAAAAATGGTGGAGGCAGCCAGGAAATATAAACGCGTAGTTCAGGTAGGCACCCAAAGCCGGAGTGACCATATAACCAAAGAAGCTATAAAATTTTTACAGGAAGGAAAACTTGGAGATATCTATCTTGCAAGGGGAGTATATTACGGACCCAGAGAAAGTATCGGTCATAAACCAGATAGTGACATCCCGGAGGGTGTAAATTGGGGTCTTTTCCTGGGGCCTGCACCATACCGCCCCTTTAATGAAAACCGCTTTCATTATACCTGGCATTGGTTCTGGGATACAAGCACCACCGACATGGGCAACAACGGAATCCATATTATGGACAAAGCCCGCTGGGGCATGAATAAGCGTGTGCATCCGGTTAAGGTGCATTGCAGCGGTGGATACTTTGTCTTTGATTCCGATCAGGAAACCCCAAATACACAAGTTGTGGTATATGAATACGATGACGGAACCTTGGTTGAATGTGAAATAAGGAATCTGTACACGAATTTGGAACAAGACATGAGAGTAGGTAATTTCTTTTACGGATCTGAAGGGTGGATGTATTTGAAAAGTGGTGAGTTCAGGACATATTTTGGAAGGAAGAATGAACCTGGCCCTTTTCTTTCAGCAAAGGATATAAAAACTGATTCATCGGAGCTCGACCGTAAAGGAGTGCATGCAGGCATTGATCCTCATTTCGTTAACTTTATCAATTCTGTCAGATCACGTAAATGGCAAAACCTGAATGCAGACATCCTCGAAGGACATATGTCAACTGCCATGTGTCATATGGCAAATATTTCCTATAGAACAGGCAGAGCGCTAAATTTTAATCCATATTCTGAGACATTTATTGATGACGCCGATGCCAACAACTACCTGACAAGACAATATCGTTATCCACACGTGTTACCAGATAAAATATAAGAAAGCGATTTTAAAACAATAATTTCAAACATTAAATATGAATTCAAGAAGATCTTTTATCAGAAAAATGGGTAAAGTTAGCTTATCTGCATACGCTTTTTCTTCACCACTTTTAAATGCAGCACAAATAACATCTAACCATAGTAAAATAAAACACAAAGATGATAAACTTATTCGTATCGGAATAATTGGCGCCGAAAATTCTCATACCAGGGGGTTTGGCCGTATGTTTAATATAGAAAAGAAATTTCCGGGCGTGGAAGTACTTTATGTCTGGGGTGAGACTGATGAATTTGCCAGGGATGCCATGGATAAGGGTGGAATACCCAATATGGTAAAAGACCCGAAAGAAATGCTGGGAAAGATAGATGCGCTGATCGTTGATCACCGGCATGCAAAATATCACCTTGAGGCAGCTACCCCTTTTGTCAAGGCCGGTATACCAACCTTTATCGACAAGCCATTTTGCTATCGGGTATCGGAGGGGAAAGAATTTCTACAAATGGCTCGTGATCTCGGAACACCGGTCACCTCTTTTAGTTCGGTTGCTCAAAGTGATGCTACGTTTGACATAAAGAAGCAGGTTGAATCAATGGAAAAAATCAACCAGGTAGTAAGATATGGACCTGTGGATATCGAGTCGAAGTATGGCGGTATATTTTTTTACGGAGTACATATCGTCCAACCACTTATGTATATTTTCGGAGAGGATATTGAAAAAGTGCGGATCACAAGAAATGGTAAAAACGCCAGTGCAAGTCTTGCTTATAGAAACGGAATGCTTGCCACCCTTGTTTTTAGCAGTCTGCATTACGGTTGGGAAACATTTATAGAAACTGAAGATAGGATAGTAGAACTCAAATCGCGGGTAGAAGAAACAGATCCCGCTAGAAATTATAAGGATATGGTTGAAATGTTCCGCACCGGGAAGGAACCGCGTAGCCATCAGAGTATATTAAGTTGCGTGGCTGTGCTTGAAGCACTGGAGAAATCGGTCTTAAGCGAAAAATGGGAAGAAGTCAAATTATAACATAAAAGTGAGTCTATAATGAAAAAATACATCAGAAATTCAGGCATTCTGCTTTTTTGCCTGATTGCCATTTGCTGCAACAGAAAAGAAAAGCCTCAATCCGGAAATCAGGACCGGGAGAATTTTCATTTGTTTCTACTTGTTGGTCAGTCGAATATGGCAGGCAGAGGTTTAGTTGAGCAAGAAGACACTATACCTTATCCAAGAGTTCTGACATTAACTAAAGATGAAAATTGGGCGCCAGCGATTGATCCAATACATTTCGATAAAAAAGTTGCCGGTGTAGGTCCTGGAAGAACATTCGGTATCACTCTGGCAGAGAGGAACAAGGAGATCACAATTGGACTTATTCCCTGTGCAACAGGCGGATCGCCAATATCAGTCTGGAAACCAGGTCAGGAATGGTATCAAACACAGAGTTATCCTTACGATGATGCAATCAGGAGAACAAAACGGGCAATTAAGGATGGGGTTCTAAAAGGCATTCTCTGGCATCAGGGAAGCAGCGATTGCAAACCCGGACTTGCTGAAGAGTATGAAAAGAACCTGAAAGATTTGATTAAGCGATTCAGAGAAGATATAAATGCTCCCAATGTACCATTTATAATCGGTAAGATGGGACAGTTTCCAGGTAAACCCCTCACCCCCTCAGAAGAGATGGTCAATGAAGCCCATCTTTCAATAGCGAAGGAATCTAAACTTAACGGCTTTGTATCATCGGATGGGCTAACATTCAATAGTGACAGTATTCATTTCGATGCCATATCGCAAAGGGAATTTGGACGGAGATACGCGGAAGTGTATCTGAAAGTTGCAGAACAAATAACTGCCACGTAT
>JADFUQ010000171.1 GCA_015222065.1 Bacteroidota bacterium | reverse complement strand
TCAGCTAAGTAAGAGCCATCCTGTCCTGTTATGCCGGTGATTAATGCTGTTTTCATTTTCTCTGTCCCATTTTTCCCATTCCTATCCCAAAATCCTTGCCTCTTCTTCATGGTCTACCCCTTTCATCATACATACACATACTGCACTATCGCTTCCACCGTCTCCCATTATTATAAAGATATAATTAAAGAAATAAAGAAAATACCAGTGGAACGTATAGTCTGCTCAATATCTTTTTCGCTATTTAGACATGCGGTTATGATCGAAACCACTGGTTTTTTGACGGTGTTGATCGTTCCGTTTTCTATTTACATTACCCAACCTGGACAAGCCGGAACCAAAAAGCAGCGATATTTTCTTCTCAAAATTACACGAAAATATCTCGTAAGGGACTACTATGAGTCAGCCGCATATTATTCGGATGTCTGCCTAATTCCGCCTTTCATTTCAGTTTTTAATATCATGAATATTAAGATGCATCTTTTAGTTTTTGACATAACACTCATATGAAGGAAACAACTATACGAATTGGTTTTACTCTAAAGATACGGATTTTCAGGCAACACGATTACCCCATAACCGTCTGACAAAAGATTTTCTTTCAGATGTGGTTGCAGCTCTTCTTTGAATATGATTGCAGTTAATAAGCCAGATTGTTTTAACTTTAGTTTGGTCAGCAAATCAAATAAACCTATTACAATTTTCACTTGCTTAAACAATTTACTGTTCTTGGTGGCTTTTTCATATTCAACTCCTTCTACATAGTAATCATCGATACCTTTAAATGCTACCGCCTTAAAGTTCATTCCCAGAGCGACTTTTTCAATTTCTCTCTTTGAGATACTGTAAATATAATTTCCTGTTTGTTCAAAACCATGTTTTATGTTGTTTTTATATAATATATTTTTAATAAAATCCTTAAAATTTGTGAACAATACATCAAGAAATGTTGATGCCACGTATCCATCGTTAGGTTCGATCAACACTATTCCTGTTTTAGCCACTCTTAACATCTCATATAAAGCAATCATTGGTCTTGGAAAATGATGATAAGACTCCTTACAAAAAACAAAATCATATTCTTCGTCTGAAAAGGATAAAGCCTCTGCATTTTCTTTACTGTAATCATCGATATATCCAATTTCCTTTGCCTCTTTTAAAAGCACATCTGATATATCGGTAGCTAAAACCTTCAACCCCCTCTCTTGAATGTAATGAGCGTCATTACCAAACCTGCCGTCACCGACTGTAAGCCAACTTGCATGGGGAAATGCTTTTAGTAACGGATCAAGTGATTTGTATATCCGTTTGTGCCGCCATGCATCAACTGTGTCATCTTCAAACCAAGTTTTCGCGTGTTTTGCTTTTTTCCCACCACGTGCATAATCACAAAAATGTTTTTCATGGGTTTGATAACTTATTTGATTGAAATCGTCTTTATTTTTCATTTTTCATACCTACTATTGCCATATCTTTTTATCATTTCATATGCCTGCTTAATTCCATCCCTGAGCGAGATCTTTGCCTGCCAACAGAGATTATGCAGCTTTGTGACATCAGCAGCTTCCGAGGCGTTCCATCGGGCTTTGATGTATCGTAAACGATATGCCCTTTGTATCCAACAATATCCTTTATCAGCTCAGCCAAATCCCGTATCGTGAGATTCTCCTCGGTCCCGATATTTACAAATTCGCCAATATCGGATGCATCATAGTTCTCCATCAGATACACACATGCAACAGCCATATCATCCACGTGCAAAAACTCACGCCTCGGTGATCCTGTACCCCAGACAACAACCTGCGGCGCATTGTTAATCCTTGCCTCATGGAACTTGCGGATGAGGGCTGCCATCACATGCGATGTTTCGGGGTCATAGTTGTCATTCGAACCGTACAGGTTGGTCGGCATAACTGACATGAAGTTCGTCCCGTACTGCTCGTTATAATGCTTGCACAGCCGAATCCCTGCGATCTTTGCCACAGCATACGCCTCGTTGGTGACTTCCAGTTCACCTGTCAGCAGATACTCTTCTTTGAGCGGTTGTGGCGCGAGTTTTGGGTAGATACACGATGAACCAAGGAAGAGCAGTTTCTTTACGCCGTAGATGAAGTCGGCGGGATACGTGCTGTTAGCCAGGATGCCC
>JADFUQ010000170.1 GCA_015222065.1 Bacteroidota bacterium | reverse complement strand
TTTACATGTGTTCCAATAACAGTTAGTTTTTTCTCAAACACCTTTTTTCCAAGCATATTATAGATCTCTATTCTTTCCGGTCTGAATCCTGGATTTTTTATCTCAATAGTAAAAGTCTCATTAGCAGGGTTAGGATAAAGGTTGATTGATTGATCAAGTGATAACGGTGATCTAACAAACAGGCCTGTAGGGCTAAAACCGTTAAGGGAAGTTATGTTGCTTGTATCAGGATCGAGCCAGTACTTGAGCTGCTCAGATTCACCATTGTAATCAGCCCATGAATGCGACAGTTTTGCGTAATAAGCATCAGAAGATGTACAGTTACCAAAACTACCACCTGACAGGTCTCCAACTATATGATGATTCTGATTAAATAATGGTGAACCGGACGATCCGCCTTCCATTATGCCAAAAGTCCATTCTCCAACAAACCAGTGGGTACTGTCATCGAAATTCCAATCCTGATGATCAAAATTGCCTGTAACAGGAGAATAATTGGAATATGTGATTTTTTTTACATCACCCAGAGGATGATGAATACCGGTCACATTTGTCGGGGGATCAATACTAATATCCCAGCCTGCAAAATAAGGCTCATATGATGTTGGAATTGTATCGCTCATTTCAACCAGACAAAAATCCAGGTATGGCACTTTTGCCCTTTGGATTGACCCGGAGATTGTCTGTGAAGTATCTACATCAGGCCCGTTACAGGTCGGACTTTCATAGTTAAAGTAATAGATAGCTGTTTGAGCTTCATAATAAGTTGTAAGGCAATGAAATGCAGAAAGAAAGTAGGGTGTACCGTCATTCCGTGTATTATTTATCAGTGATCCTGTACATAAAAATGAATTCCCGGTCAGATTACTAAAAATAATCCGGCATATTGCGTGCTTTTCAACCTGCCAGTCTTCTCCCTCAGTACAATTTATGTCTTTATTACATGGTTGTGAAAGCCCGTATCTGTCATCCTCAATACCAAATACATCTTTATATCCATGTCCAACCTGTCCGATACTTAATTGTCCATTGAATCCGGCATTTTTTGGTTCATAATACTCAACTACAATCTCATCATCTGAAAGCGGAGCCACTGCCAACGATCCCCATGGTTTGTTATTTCTACTGGTAAAAGCTCCAATTATTTGCGTTTTGTCAGAATTATATATAAAAACTTTTGCGCCTGGAGGCAGTCTGTATTCATTAAAAATTATGTGTATTGACCATGCACCTGGAGAGACCAATCCAATCCTCCATAGTTTTCCTCCGTTATCTAATTCCTCCCATACACCGGAATTAAACAAGGTGTAATTTACCAGAAAGTTTTTGGAAAACCTGAATGGATAATCAGGCTGTGATTCTGTGTAGGCATCCTCTTCCAACAGAGACTGAACATCTAATTCAGGCATCACTTCAACAGGCACCTTTACAGATGACTTATGTTTTCTGCCAAAACTGATTGGAATTCCACCCTGACTTATTTGTGCCTTTACCGGTTTTGCCAGGCCACTAAGAAAAACAAAAACTAACAGCCAGCAATAGAAAATTATTCTTTTACTTTTATTTTCTGCATTTTTTTTCATCCGTTTCAATTTTGCTTACCCAAATACAAAAATAAAAAAATTCAAATGAAACTACTAAATTTGAATGATTGTGGGATAAGGCTGAGACTCTCTGCTCTTTGCTCTTTGCTCTTTGCTCCTATGCAATTCAAATTTCATTAATTTTTATTTATTTAATTTTTAATTACTTTGCAAAGCTATGTTCTAATCATACACTTTATGAAACGAATTATTTTTTTACTCTGTATGGTTTTATTACTCGCCACCGGAACATCTTTTTCACAGGAAGAAAAGGAGGAATCACAACAACAGGAAACAATAAAAACCGGCTGGACTTTCGGAGCTCTGCCAACCATTACTTTTGATTCCGACCTGGGGTTTCAGTACGGAGCTCTTGTGAATCTTTACAACTACGGAGACGGAAGCAGGTACCCGCAATTTGACCATTCTCTCTATTTCGAAGTATCACGTTTTACAAAAGGATCCGGAATCAACCGGTTCTTCTTTGATTCGGACAAGCTGATAAAAGGGCTTCGTACTACAGTTGACGTTAGTTTTATTACGGATAAAGCACTTGATTTCTATGGCTTTAACGGATACGAATCAAAATACAACTCTGCATGGGAAGATGATGAAGGTGATGATTATGAAACACGGGTTTTTTATAAACATGAAAGAAAAATGTTCCGTTTTAAATCCGACCTGCAAGGCAACCTGAGCGGGGAGAAAGTACTGTGGTTGGCAGGTTTTACCTATTACAATTTCGATGTCGGACCGGTAGATATCAATAATCTGAATGAGGGTAAGGATGATGAAGACAAACTTCCGGATGTTGACGGTTTATACGACAGGTATGTTACATGGGGTATTATTACCGATAAAGAAAAAAATGGAGGTTCGTTAACATATCTTAAGTTTGGAATTGCTTTTGACACACGTGATAATGAACCTAATCCGATGAGCGGAGTGTGGACAGAGGCAGTTTTGCAAACTGCTCCATCATTTCTTGGCAACAACGATTGGCCTCATACCAAGATATCAATAACCCACAGGCAATATTTTACATTGATCAAGAATGACCTTTCTTTTGCATACCGGGTTGGTTACCAGGGAACAATATCCGGAGACCCGCCATTTTTTGCTCAACCTCTGATGATCACTTCTATTCTCAGGGGAGCTTCTTCACAAGGGCTTGGAGGGTCTAAATCACTACGTGGGATATTGAGAAATCGTATTGTTGGAGATGGATTTGTTTATGGTAACCTGGAATTACGCTGGAAGTTCCTGCGTGACAAATTCCTGAATCAGAACATATACCTTGCTCTTAATACATTTGTTGATGGTGGAAAGGTCATATCTCCCATAGAGTTTGATACATCCTTAGTACCATCCGAGGAATATGATGACTACTTCAACCAGGAAAAAGATGGTCTTCATTTATGCTATGGTGCAGGATTGAGAATAGCCATGAACCAGAACTTTATTGTTGCATGTGACTTTGGAAAAACCACAAATGCAGAAGATGGAAATACCGGTTTATATATTGGTTTGAATTATCTGTTTTAAG
>JADFUQ010000169.1 GCA_015222065.1 Bacteroidota bacterium | reverse complement strand
TGCGTGAGGACGAAGCTATACTCTGAAGATATTCACGGCAAAATCTCACTGACTCTTGGAGGCTGTACAGCAGTTAATGAGCTTGAGGCTCAGAGAAAGAGAGTTGAAAAGAACAAGATTCCCGAAGCATACAACGCAATCTGGAAATTCATCGATGAGAAACTGCCAAAATCTGAGGACAAAAAAAGACTGGTGATTCCAAGAAGCTTCGCTATCTCAGAAAAAGCTTTTTTCTTTGGAAAAATGTTCGAACAATTCAATATACCGGTGCATATTGATAATGTGCAAGAAAGAGATATTATGGAAGGGCAGCCATTGTTTCCCATAGATACTTGTGCACCGAACATTGGTGCGACCGGACAATTTCTCCGTCTTGCCAGCGAACAACACGGAATTATCCTTGTACCCCAAATAGATTTTTTACCTGTTGAAGGAAAGAGTGTCGGCAGGACCTGTACTACAAATCAGGGCGGGGTTCTTATCGCCCTCCATTTCGCTAAAACAAAGTATCCTGAAGCCCGGTTCAAATTGTTTGATATAAGCCTGAACAAAACTGAGCCGCAAAACATTGCTGACCAGTTGTATGATGAATTTCATTCCATTTTCGAATACTATGAAGTGAACGTTCCAAAAGACAGGTTAATTAATGCAATTGTTTATGCTGCAAAGGAATATGAAAAACTGAAAAAAGAATTAGAAGAGATTACAGCGGATTTTATAGAAGAGGCGATCAATAAAAAATTAAATATTTCGATCATTTGTGCAAGAGAGTATGTTCTGAATCCGGGAATTTATGACAGCCACATTGGGAAACTTCTCAAAGACAAAGGTGTAGTTGCCATTCCTGCCTATGTGTTTGAAACATACCCGGATAGACAATTCGATTTCATCTATTGGAAAAATCCGCATGATCTAATGACTAAAGCCAATGCAATTTCTAACAAACGATTTCATCAAATAATCAAACATCCCAGGTTAAAAGAACTGGTTAAAACAATTGAAAATGGCAATACAGAAATCCTGATGTCTGTTGTTACAGTTTCAACTTTCAGATGTGGACCGGACAGTATAACCCTTCCCGTTCTGGCAGAAATCACTAAAAATATCCCTTCACTATTAATTCAATCTGATGCAATAATTGCAGAACTGGCTCATCTTGAGAATCGCGTGAACACGCATTTAAATCAATTAAACAAAAATTTACACAATGAGCTGTCCGGAAAGAAAAAAACAAATTTTTCCATAGGATTTTTAGATAAGTTCTCATTAGATGGTCTGTATAAGGAAACTGATGTAATTTATTTCCCAACTATGAACGATAACCGGGCAGTTGTTTCTGTATTTAGAGCCTCCGGCCTATCCGTAATTGACAATTATAACGACGATTCTTACAATCTGGAAGAAAAAATTAAAACCGGCAGAAAATATGTAGGAGATTCAGTTTGTGCTCCATTGGCAGCTGTCTTTTCAGATATGTTACATGCAATAGACGATTATATCAGAAGAAAAGAGACGGATGATCCTTTGGTCAAGGGGAAAGAAAGAGTAGTGTTATTTATGCATAGTGGTGACGGCCCTTGCAGACAAGGACAATATAAGGATATATGCAAACTCAATTTTTACAGAATGCTTGAAAATTCTCTTAACCAGACCCCGGATGGACGGAACATACACTTTCCAATAAAATTTCTGGTAAATATAGCTACTGAATTACATAACAAAAATGACTATATCCAAGAGGTAGAAAAATGGATAACCATACAAGGATTTCAAGCGATTATTGTGATGGGTGTATTACATTCCATCTATTTAAAAGCTGGTTCAAACTGCAGGAATTATGAAGAATTTGAGAAACTAAAACTTGACCACAGCAAACTAAAGCAAACTGTCTATGATATATTAGAGCATAATATTAAACCGAGTAAATTTGTACGGTTTATAGTTGATAAAATTGAACGAAAACTTCCAAAGCTTGGCGGACTTGCTCAATATTTTGGTTACGGTTTGTTTAATAACAACGGGATTCGGAGAATTTTAAAAGAGTACAATTATAAATGGTTACGTATTCAAAAAAATAAGTCAGATTTAAAAAATAGAAAAATAAAAATTCATGTCGAAGGTGAGGTCTATTTACGAGTCGCCCAAATCGAAGAGATTCTCAAATTCCTGATAGATACCATTGGATTTGGTTCTTTTAACCTTTCCTACACCCCTATATGGTGTTATTTTGAATATATATTTGAATCAAGAATCACCTTTGCCAACAGAGATATTAATATGTACCAAAATAAACTAAAGTATGCTGATGAGAAAAGTGAGAAAAACAGATTAATGAATTTAATTAAAGAAAAGAAATGTCATATTAGAGAAACAACAAAGACTATCAATAATCTCAGGAATGTGTTAGCAAAACCATTATATAAGGTTTCCGGTATGCAAATTCCCTACAAAATGAAAAAGATCATTGCAGAAGCCAAACCGGTACTTCCTACATTTAAGCCATGCGGCGAACTGGTTCCATATGTTGGTGAAACAATATCGCAACTGAATGAAGGGACAGATCTGGTTGTAAATGTTGCTCCTGAGGGGTGTATGGTATCTTCATTGGGTGCAATCCTGACTCCTAAAATATTGCAATCTGTAAAAAATAACAAAGCATTAATTCAATATCTATTTTCAACAGATGGTGAACTCAATGAAGATCTTCTACGGTTATCTCTATTAAAAATATTTGGGCCTGAGAAATACTACTCATAGTGTTAAGGTATTATCTTTGTTCAATTCTACTCGAATGCCAAATCTTTTACATTCTCTGTTCAAAATGTTTTTTAACCATAACACATCGGCAGCTGATGCTTTGTTTACTTTAAAATGTTTAATCTGTGTTGGTATCATTTGCAGACGAATGAGTTTTCCTGTTGATGGTTCTACACTTATAAAATACATCAAGGCCAAATCATCTCTAAAATGCTCGTATCCACCAATTCCTTCATAGTCATTCAGAAAATCACCACAACCATATATAACAGGTTTATCCTTATAAACTTCTATCCCTTTTACATGGTGCGATGAATGTCCATGAATTATGCTAACACTTGCCTTGTCAATAAGTTTATGAGCAAATTCTATTTGTCCGGAAGGGATATTATAACCCCAATTACTTCCCCAATGAATAGAGACAACCACAATATCTCCCTGTTTTTTTACCCTTTCTACTTTTTTCTTAATCTCCTGCACTGTTTTATCTGACAAGTCTTTTAACAGATTTACTCCTGGTTTGTCTTCTAAAGCAGCCCAATTTAAAGGTATTCCACTTGTTTCCAATCCGTAAGAAAACACAATTACTCTGCCTTTCCCCTTGATCTCCATTACTGCTGGAGTTTCTGCTTCTCGAAAATTCTGACCTGCTCCCGCACTTTTCACATTCACTTTATTTAATGTCTCCAATGTCTCTATAAGCCCTGAATATCCCCAATCAAGAATATGGTTATTCGCAAGAGAACAGAAATCTATTTTGGCCGCTGTTATACAAGCAATATTCCCTGGATGCATTCTATAATTTATACCCTTGTTTTTCCAATAATCGTTACTCTTTGTTATGCTCGTTTCTAAATTAATTATTTTCAAATCTGGTGCTATTTGTTCTAATTCCTCAAGTGCATCTCCCCAAATGTAAGAATAGCTGACAGGTTGTGAAATCGGGCCATTTGCCTTCTCAGTAAGTTTTACGTAGCCTCTTGCACTTTTCATGTAAGGCTCGTAGATAACAGGAGCACTGGGATGAGGTAATACTTGATCAATACCCCTTCCTATCATTACGTCACCACACATGAATATGGTGATAGGATTGGAAGTTCTTGATAGTTTGTTAGCAGTTTTTCGCCAACTACTTTTTGTTCTTGAAAATATTTCTCTGAACCCCAAGTTTGACAGTATTGTTTTTCCAAACGGCTGTTTTTGTTTCAGATTTCTTTGTGTAAAATCTAAACGAAATTAGTCATTTTTATTAGTTTTATTTTATTATTTAGAGCTAAAAGTACACCACCTATACCATCCCCTAAATAGTAAAAACCTTTGTATTTATTTAAAACACAAAAGTTTAATTTTTCTTACTGTAGTATAACCTGAAACCTAACTCTAAATATTTGATTTGGATTAAGCGATTAATAAACATCCCATTTTTTATGGTATCATTCAGGGGAGGATACGATTTCAAATTATTTGGGGGAGAGTTGTTTGTTAGTTTCAATACAGAGATTTTAGCTTTCCATGGACTAAGTTAAGATTTTACACAGAGGAAAAGAAATCCTACATCCTTAATTAAAAGGTTACCGGTAATAGGTTAAAAAAAGCCCCAATAAGACGAAATATCCGGGGCTATAAAGTTATTAAATTGATTATTCGATTTTATTGTTGAATCCAAAGAGTATCAAGAACTGTAACAATTCCATTAAGAACTTCAATATCATTCAGAGTAGTATCAGAATATGGAGTGTTAACATTAAACTCTAGTTGATATGTTCCTTCTTTAAGCCCTCTTAACATGAATTCTCCAGTCTGATTATCGGTTAATGTTGTTGTAGTATCTCCCGCACTAATTGCAGAGATTACAGGAGTTGCCTCAATAGGTATAACTATACCCTCTATGGCGCCAGTTACAGCTTCACTGAAAACACGTATCACAGGTTTTAATATATATTTTCCGTTACCTGTTTCAACAATAGACCTACATGCATCAAAATCAAGGACATATGTGTAAGCAATGTTGGATATAAATTCCTCGTGCACATTGAGCTTCAATCCGGACTCCTGTGCACTTGGTGTTTCAACATCAAAAATCTCCCCGTTAACTTTAACGGTATTATTTTGACCAAGTATCAATCTTACTTGTGATAAATAGCCATTTGGAACATCTTCAGTTACCAGAATGGTGTCATTTCCATTGACAAAATCAAGGAGATTATAAATACCAGAATTGGTTTCAAGCTCCATAAGTGAATCATTAAGTATGATATGGATACCAACGATATCTACATTTACTTCCTCAAACACACCTGGAGTATCGGTAAGAAGGAATTTAAGATGTGAAGGATCGTTCCGGTTTTCATCCTTATTACAATCGGCGAAAATTCCTAAAATGACAATCAGTCCTATAATCTGTTTTAGATATCTCATAATTTTTAAGATTTTTGGATAATTAAAGTAGTAAAAAAGTATCACTTATGAAATATAATCGTCAAAAATAAACAAATTGTGCTTTTATTTTACGAATTTGTTATTAGAAAGTTACATCAAACGAATGCTACAGCTATTGAGGAAGAAGGTCGATGAGGTAAGCTTAACTATATTTCCTTTATTATCAAAGGTCATTCCCTTGGGCAATGGTATATTTTGTCCATTTCATTGATTTTAATAATACAAATTCTTACCTTTGAGTAAACAAATAACTAACTCTTAAGGGTCTCAATCTCCTAAATAGATATTAAATAGTATGGTCAGTTCATAATTTGATTAAGATAAGTCAACTGTTAGTATACAATTAACCAAATAACTATAATGAGAAAACCAGTAATCTTTGTCTTTCTATTGTTTTTAGCTGCAATTTCTAACGCACAGATATCTTTTAATACAGGAAATGCAGAATTCGATGCAGATTTAAACAAGATAAATGTTAATGCTAAATTGGATTTCGGAGCATTTAAAACGGATTTAAACCTGTCTTATAATATTTCAGAAAAGAAAATTGATTATTTAAGCGTTTCGATGAAAATGGAACCTGCTGAAATTTACCTTGCACTTGAACTTTCAAAAATAAGTGGTAAGCCAGTTGATGATGTTGTAGAGATTTACAAAGTTCATAAAAATAAAGGATGGGGCTATATTGCCAAACAACTTGGAATTAAGCCCGGCTCGCCTGAATTTCACGAATTAAAAGGAAACATTAAAAACAAAGGCTCAAAGGGTAAAAATAAAGGTGCTCAGGGAAAAGGTAAGAAAAAATGATCTATCTGTAATTTAAGTATAACTTTATTTGGAAGTGTATATCTTCAAACCAATTGGGACTAATTGGGGTATAAAATTAAGAGACACCTCTAAGGATTATAAACAGTAATCCTACAAACAAAAAAACGTCCGTTTTTTTACTATTGAAATGCAGGAGGTTTGAAATTAAGTTTTCAATGCCTGTCTGATATTGCTATTTTTTGGGAGAGCTTTATTTGATAATTTTTTTAGCCCTTATCATTAATTATTGGAGAAGTCTATAATTGTAGAATTATTCCATTTTTTTTACTAATCTTTTATGCATCCGGATAACCTGTCAATCAACCCAATCTGATTATCCACTTCTTTTAGTAAAAGTAACCCATCATCATTAGAAGTTTTTTCCAAGACAAACCTTGCTTCAACTTTCTATTTATCAAAGTCAGATAAATTATAAAGGGTGGCAGTACAGGATTCTGAAAATTCAGTGTCTTGTTTATGATAATTATTCTTATCTTTATTTATGGTTTTTTGTTCTAGTAACTTAAAGATGCTGTGTTCCAATGAGATAATCAAATTTCTTTCTCTCTTTTTTTATTTTTTATGAATTATCCAGGCTAAATATCTGGATGGCTATCCGCAAAATTCATCGATCCATGAGCAGAGAAAAAGATATTATTACCAGAATTGCCAACCAGCTCCCCAGGAGTGATAAGCAGCTTAATAATCTCTTTGAATCGGATTCTGAGATCATTCAGTTCGATTTCACAAAACTACTTTTTACAGTCGACGAATTTTCCGATGAGGATCATTTCAGAGACCATGATCCTTACATTCTGGGATGGAATCTGACCGTAGCAACAATAAGCGATATTTTGGCATCCGGCGGGCTACCCATATATTATGGACACAGTGTAATGATTGATAAAAATAAATGGGATGATTTTTATCTTGAACGTTTCTCCACTGGAATTGCTGATGTACTAAAAAAAACAAAAGCCTGTTTCATTGGCGGGGATGTTGGGTCATCTGATCACTGGCATTATACCGGGATCGCATTAGGTGAAACAAATAATACAGTAACCAGAATAGGTGCTAAGTCCGGTGATATAATACTGATGACCGGACAGATAGGAGTAGGAAACCTTGAAGCAGCCCTGAATTTATATTCAAGAAACCTTTTATTAAATAAGATCCTTAAGCATTACAAAACCTATCTGGCTATTCGTTTTAATGAATCAAAATTAATTAGTCAATACGCAACCTCATGCATCGATTCTAGCGACGGAGTGTTAAATGCTGTGAATACCCTTTCGGATTTGAATCATACAGGTTTTGAGCTTACTCATACGCCATACCTCCGTAATGGTGTGCTTGCATGTAAGATCCTGTCCAAACCAAAAGAATTACTCCTTATGGGGGAATGCGGTGAATACGAACTGGTATTTACTATCGATAAGAAAGATCTTGCTTCATTCCTTCAAAAGTCGAAGGAACAGAAGCTATCCTTCTCACACATCGGATGTATGATTGAAGAGCCCGGGAAAATCCTGGCGACCAATAACAGCTATATTGACTTTTCCGGATTTAATATCAGTGCCAGGGATTATAAGGATGTTAATCTTTATCTGGATGCATTAAATAATTATATAGATAGACATGGGAA
This sequence comes from Bacteroidota bacterium, assembly GCA_015222065.1. Classification (GTDB taxonomy): domain Bacteria; phylum Bacteroidota; class Bacteroidia; order Bacteroidales; family VadinHA17; genus JADFUQ01. The sequence goes on along the minus strand of JADFUQ010000169.1, from coordinate 961 downwards.
CAAATAGAAGAGTTGTTATCACCGGTATTGGGCCCGTCAGTACCCTGGGGATCGGCAGGAAGGAATTCTGGAAAAACCTTCTTGCTATGAAACCAGTAATCCATCCGATCCCGTCTGAATTTGAAAAGAATTACTCCTTTAATTCAAGATTTTATATACCCTATCCCGAGTTTACAATCGAGGAATTTGGAATACCGGGGAAATATAACATCATCATGGGTGAACCTGCTAAGCTTGCTGTGGTTTGTACAAAACTGGCCCTCGAAGATGCAGGATACAAGATAAAAGATGGAACCATCATTCCTCAAGGAATTGTAGATAACGCCGAAATCATCCTGGGCATCGGTGTAGGGAATTTATATGATGCCAGCAAGGCCTTTCTGGCTCATGTCTTTCAGCATGTACCGGAATTTTTCGAGAGCAATCAAATCTCCTCTAAGTTTAACAGGATGGCTATTCCCATAATCATGAATAACTCAGCATCGGGATGGGTTTCTGTATTGTTTGGAATAAAAGGTGCTAACTATACTCTAAATTCCTCCTGTTCTTCTGGCACCTATGCAGTAGGGGAAGCTTTCAGAAAAATAAAAGAGGATCATGTTAAAATGGTACTCACAGGTGGAGTTGAATGCATGAAAGATGGGTATGGCTCCTTTATGAGGGGATTTGATTCATTGGGAACATTAACCCGGTCTGAAGATGGGAAACCCATGCCATTTTCAAATAAAAGAAGCGGATTTTTATTTTCAGAGGGTGCTGGTTGTATACTTATTCTCGAAGAATTAGAACTGGCGCTTAAAAGAGGAGCAACAATCTATGCCGAAATAATTGATTTTAATGCCAATAGTGATGCATATAATATTGTTCAAATAGAACCATCCGGGAATCAAATAAATCAGTTAATAAGGAAAACAATTGGAGAAAGGAAAATTGATTATTTCAATACCCATGGCACTGGAAC
>JADFUQ010000168.1 GCA_015222065.1 Bacteroidota bacterium | reverse complement strand
GCTATAAATTCAAGTGGGCGGAAAAAACAAAAATAAAACGAATTACAATAAATAAAACAACGGTGCTGTTTGACAATGAGGTGAGTGAATTTGCCCTTCGAAAGTTCTAGCTGTCCGTTGTTTGGCAATAATTACTCGCTCAATGCTATAACTGAGATGGGGGAACCGACCCACCGAAGTCGTTTTGTAGGAGTGGGCTTTAACCGAGCGATAGCGAACTCATGAGCACCAGTTTAAATATTTAAATAATTGCGAACAAACCACCTAAAAGTGCTGTGGTAAAAAGTCATGATACCGGGCGTTTAGGAAAAGTATATCCAAGAGATATATAGGTATGGATAAAGGAGATGAACCAACCAATGAATTGAGGAAAGCAAATGAACGAGGATAAAAATTCATCGTGTGCACCTCGACACAATTTAGTGTGTTGGCTGCTAAGAAAATCGCTAAGGTTACAAAAAATGATTTGTAACCGGGTTCACTTTGAAATAAGTGAGCCTTAATAGGGCTTGAGCCGTATGATGGGAACTTAGCGGAGCGATCTCATGACCGAAGGGAATAAACTATCACGTACGGTTCTGTGAGAGGCTTGGGGTGAACTTAGCGAAGCGATCTCATGAGCGTTAGCGAATAAACTCCCCTTGTCTACTCGACTAATAAGCGTAAGATTATCCGGAAAATGAAAAAAGTTTATTTTACTGACCTGGGGATTAGAAATATTATAGAAGGGAACTTTTCCAATATTGAATTTCGAAATGATAATGGAGCCCTTTTTGAAAACTTCGTTTTTCTTGAATTAAGAAAAAGGCTTGTTCGAACCGCAGAGATATTTTTTTATCGAACACTCGATGGGAAAGAAGTGGATTTTATCATCAATAACCATAAAAAGTTGATTTCCACAGAGGTGAAATTTATGAAGATGAAAAAGCTTGGTGGCATGAAGCGACTTTTGGATTTTAATGAACAAGAATCTGTCTCTTGTAGCTTTATCATCAATAGAGATTTAAATACTGAAACAAATAGTATTCGATATGTACCCGCATATATGATCTCTAAATTGCCACTGAATGAAGGATAAGATGACTAAAATTGAAAATGGATAATAGACTCTAAACTCCTTTCTCCTTTTGCCTCCTTCAGTCGCGTCATTAATTCGGGCTGCGCCCTCATGTCATTTGCTCCCTGCGGTCGCTTAATTCAATAGAGAGATGCTTCTTAACTGAAGTGAGGTTGCCATGAGCTCAGAGATAAGCCGGGTAGCGACCTGTTAAAATATAGTGGAAGCAGAAAGAAGGACTTTATTTTACACACGTAAAGTTAGAAGCAGATTGCTTCGTTGGTCCGCGCCCCTATGGCTTCAGTCAGGGCAGGTTCCCAATGACGGTACTTTGTAGAAATATTTACGTGAAATTTTTTAATCATAGAATTTTGCTTTTTAATATTAAAAAAAGTCATACTCATCAAAAAACATAAACAGGGAATTCTAAAATGGTTTATATTCATAAAAAATTAATGTAACTGAACAAAAATTTTTAGAAATTAATGCAATTTTTATTAACTAAATCTTACATATTATGAAAAAGAAAAAATTTTACATATTAAAATGGGCAATTTTAATTGCCCTTATTGTGAGTGCTTTTACTTCCTGTACAAAAGAAGAAGCCCCCAACTTTCCAAAAAATGAAAGTTCTACTCTTAAATGTGCTACGGTTGATAATGAAGTTGAATGTGATCTTATTGCTGGCCAATATATCAATGTTGGAACAGTGCTTTATTCAGATGATGGGGTAAATTTAGAAGTTCAATATGTAACTTCAGATGGTTGGTCATTATCTGAACTCCATTTATATGTTGGACCTGAGGAGGGTATTCCCACAAATAAGAAAGGAAATCCGGTAATAGGTCATTTCCCTTACTCCGAGGAAAGTCTGCCTGACGTAACAACAAGTTATACCTTCACTGTACCCCTTGGCGATGATGAATGTTATGCAGTTGCTGCACATGCAGTTGTTTATGATGTTCACGGGAATGTGGAAACCGCATGGGCAAAATGTGAGTATAAACCCATAATTACATTAAAAACATGGCTTAAAGATCCTGATGGTAGTTCCGGTCACAGTACTTTTTGGGCGGTAAGTTCAGGGGAACCGATTAGCACTAGCGATTGGTGTTCCATAATGGGCACTAATGTTTATGTAAAAGGTGATAAATATTCTCTTGTCAGCAACTGTTATTCTAATCCGGGAAGTATTACGGTTACAGATGATGGTTCAAATTTAAAAGTAACTGTTAAAGCCAATGATGATTTGCTGCTTTACCGAACATATTTATTTGTTGGTACCAAAGAGCAATTGGCAGCTTATGGCATTTGCCCCAACTACCCGGCTTTCCCTTATAAGATAGAAAATGTATACTCAGATACCCACGTTCTGGAAGCACCCCTGCCACCGACAATAAACAACAGTATTTCTTTCCAGGAGGCTTTCGGAGCAAACAGTTGGGGATGGTTTAGCCAATATTGTAAAAATTGATGAGAGGAAAACAATAGATAGACAAGTATCAACATTGGGTTATTAGAATCTAATGTCTGTATTTCAAAGAATTTGGATCAGCTGGATAGAAATATTCGGCTGATTGATTTTAATTTAAACCACAAAAAGAAATTTGTTTATTAAGCAACCTTGGCTGTTAGACTGGTCTCCTGAGTTGCTTTCAATCCGGAGGATCGTTCAGAAAAGTTGAAACCGGGATAGAATGTATATTTTTCTATAATTAAAGCTTCCCGCTATGAGCGTTTTTTGCAAAACGCAATCGACTCTTCCAGAGGAATACTTTTGGTAGGAGAGTCGAGCTACAGACAGTATTTGTCTGAAGAGTCAGGTCTATATTTTGCAGGTAGAAAGGTTAGAAGCAGATTGCTTCGCTTCGCTTGCAAAATCCTACTATAACCAGGCTAATTGTAAGAATAAACCCGAAAAGGCAATATTGAAACAGATTTTTGCAAACCTGTCCTGACCGAAGTGTCATGGAGCCTGCCCTGCCCTGAACGTTAGGGGGCCGCAGCCACGCACCAGCAGTAACTAGAATGATGAATGGTACACACGTAGCCGAAATGTGGCAAGAGAAAAAATGGACGAAAGAAAACTGTCAATACTGCATTGACTTTGTTGTTGAATCAGCACTAAAATTACAAGAGTTTGACTTCGATATTGAGGAAATAGAAGACGATCCATATAAAAGAAAAGATCTGTTGAAAGAAACAAAAAAATAAAAACTACTGCTGCCAACACTTAGGGATTAAATGCCAGTGGGTGTGAGGCATCCCACGACATTTATCCCCTTGTTGAACAAAACCGGACAAATACTAACGTGTTGTTATATAGAGCATTAAGCCCTGTGTGATTTTAAAGAGAGAAGTTTTTGCTTTGAGATGATCTATAATATTGTAGAGTGATACTTTTTACCTTCCTGTTCATT
>JADFUQ010000167.1 GCA_015222065.1 Bacteroidota bacterium | reverse complement strand
TTTTTTTTAATCCCGGTTATCATGATAAACAATATCCCGCAAATAAAACATACTGATTCAGGCAATTTCTTTCTTCTTGCTGGTCCCTGCATAATCGAAGACGAATCAATGGCGTTTGAGATAGCTGAAACAGTGAAAAAACTCACTAATAAATACAATATACCGTATATTTTTAAAGGTTCATATAAGAAAGCAAACCGTTCTCGACTCGATTCATTTACAGGCATTGGCGATGAGAAAGCACTTAAAATCCTGAATAAGGTACGAATGGAAAGCGGTGTTCCGGTTGTAACTGATATTCACTCTGTTCCTGAAGCTGCGATGGCGGCAGAATATGTTGATATCCTGCAGATACCCGCGTTTTTATGCCGTCAAACTGACCTGCTTGTTGCTGCAGCTGAAACCGGTAAGTACATAAATATTAAGAAAGGGCAATTTCTTTCTCCCGGATCAATGAAGTTTGCAGTAAACAAGGTTATCGAATCAGGAAACAAAAAGGTAATGCTCACTGAGAGGGGAACAACTTTTGGATATTCCGACCTGGTTGTTGACTACAGAGGGATAAAAGATATGCAAAAGTTCAATGTGCCGGTTGTGCTGGATGTCACTCATTCATTGCAACAACCGAACCAGGAAGCCGGAGTTACAGGCGGACGACCTGAAATGATTGAAACACTGGCAAGAGCCGGCATTGCAGCAGGCGTTGATGGTATTTTCCTTGAAACACATCCACAATTACATAAAGCTAAATCTGACGCTGCTAATATGCTCGATCTTGCTCTGCTTGATGATCTTCTTCAAAAGCTTGTAAAAATCCGGCAAGTGGTTAAGGGATTTAAAAATTAAGTTCATTCCAAAAAGTAAATAACAATTAACAATTAAAAATTAGAAATTAAAAAAAATATTTACATTTATCAGCTAATTAAATTCAATTTGAACCCTAACTATTTAAAACTATGAAAAAGTTACTTTCTCTCACTTTTGCAATTATTATTGCAGCATTCTTTACTGTCGTTCAGGGGCAGAATTTAAACAAAATACTCGATAAACATTTCACTGCTGTTGGTCAGGAAAAATTAATGAAAATTAAGACATTCACTATTTATGGAAAAATTGCACAAATGGGTACTGAATTTTCCTTTGTGCAAAAAATGAAAAAACCCAATAAGTTCATAATGGAAGCAAATATACAAGGACAGCTAATGATACAGGCTTTTGATGGTGAAAATGGCTGGTTAATTGCCCCCTGGATTGGTCCAGACCCCCAGGATTTGACAGGAGTTCAGTTGAAACAGGCCAGGGAACAGACAAATATTGAAGGTGATCTGTACAATTGGGAGGAAAAAGGACATCAGGTAGAATATATGGGAACCGAAGATATGGAAGGGACTGAAGTTTACAAGATCAAGCTTACAAAAAAAGAAGGGGATGAGATATTCTACTTCATTGACAGTGAGTCATATGTTATTCTGAAAGAAACCAGGAAGATGACAGTGCAGGGAAATGAAATTGAAATTGAATCTTTTCCCGGTAATTATGAAATGATGAACGGTATCGTGTTTCCAATGAGCATCAAGACAAACACAATGGGACAAGAAACCGAAGTAATATTCGATTCTGTAAAATTCGATATTGAATTGGATGATTCCATTTTTGTCCGTCCGGCTCAGGAGGATACAGAAGAAAAAGAAGAAATCAAATAGACTTTTCTGAATAAGCATTGAACTGATGTAGTTTATCTGCAACAGTTATCGGGATACCAGAGAGATAATGATCCTTCAGGTAACCGGAGTTACTTTATTATTATATCTTTATGTTTTTTCGGTCATTATTATAATATTTCCTAATCACTAAAAGTAATTAATAAGTCAGCAGTCCACAGTCGGTAGTCGGCAAGAAAGCAAATAACCAAAGTATAAATAGCCCGGTCTTCAGATTGCCGATTTAAAAATGCAAAGTATAATGAGATTAGCCATTTTAGCATTCAAAACTTAAGAAACTTAATAGTTACCACTAAAAATATATACAAATGAAACTTTTTAAATTCCGGAATAAAACCGGCCTGCTCAGTTTTATTATAATAGCACTTTCTGCTCTGTCAATTAGTGCATTACAGGCGCAAGAAAAGTCTGTAATTAATTCCAGTACATTTGGAGCGATAGAGGCAAGACATCTTGGTCCTGCCAGAATGAGCGGACGGATTTCTGCCCTTGATGCTGTTGAAGAAGATTTTCGAATTGTTTATGTTGGTTCAGCATCAGGTGGTGTATGGAAAAGCACTAATGGAGGAACTTCATTCAAACCTGTGTTTGATAAGCATATTCAATCTATCGGAGCCGTTACTATTGATCAGGATCATCCTGATACAGTATGGGTTGGCACAGGAGAACCATGGATAAGAAACAGCGTTTCTACCGGGGGTGGAATATATAAAACAACCAATGGTGGAGATACATGGAAAAAGCTCGGGTTGGAAAATACAGAAAGGATTGCCCGGATAGTGGTTCATCCTGAAAATTCTGATATCGTTTATGTTGCTGCTATGGGACATCTTTGGGGTCCTAATGAAGAAAGAGGTGTATATAAAACTATTGATGGAGGTAAAACATGGGAAAAAGTACTTTATATTGACGAAAATACCGGATGTGCGGATATTACAATTGATCCCAGGGAGCCGGAAACACTTTATACCGGGATGTGGGATTTCAGAAGAAAAGCTTATACATTCCGTTCAGGAGGTCCGGGAAGTGGTTTGTATAAAACATCCAACGGTGGTAAAGACTGGAAAAAACTGACGAATGACCTGCCAAAGGATAGTATTGGCCGGATCGCAGTAGATATTTCTTCAGTTGACACTACCATTGTCTATGCACTGATTGAGACAAAAAAAACTGCTCTTTACCGTTCAAAAGATAAAGGAGAGAGCTGGGAAGAAATGAATAAAACAGGAGTTGTAAAAGAGAGACCCTTCTATTTCTGTTATATTGTTACTGATCCGGTTGATACAAACAGGATATATAAACCCGGATTGCAACTAAGTGTCAGCGATAATGGCGGGAAAACTTTCGATTCAGGAAATCTAATAAGCTTTGGCGGTGGAGTACATTCCGATCTTCATGCACTGTGGATAAATCCAAAAAACAACAATGATCTGTACCTGGGTACTGATGGAGGTGTTTATATCTCAAATGATAAAGGAGTATCTTGGCGTATTGTCAGAAGTTTGCCGTTGTCACAGTTCTACCACGTAAGCACTGATATGGAAAAACCATATAATGTGTACGGTGGATTACAGGATAATGGTTCATGGTACGGTCCTTCAGCAAGTCCCGGTGGAATACAGAATGCCAACTGGGAAAACGTTGGAGGTGGTGACGGATTTTACGTTTTTACTGATCATGACGACCCGAATATCATCTATTCTCAATCTCAGGGAGGAAATATTAACCGTTTGTACCTTGAAACAAATGAGTCAAAAACAATAAAGCCCTTTGCAGATAAGGAAACAGGGAAATTGCGGTTTAACTGGAATACTCCGGTAGCTTTTGGTGAGAAAAGTGGGGCTATATATGTCGGTGCACAGTACCTTTACAGATCACATGACCGGGGAGACACCTGGGAAAAAATTTCTCCCGACCTTACAACTGACAATCCGGAAAAACAAAAACAGAATGAATCAGGAGGCGTAACAATTGATAATACATCTGCTGAAAATCATTGTTCAATTATCACTATTAGCGAATCACCACTAGATGAGAATATCATCTGGGTAGGAACAGATGATGGCAATCTACAGGTTACAACTGATGGTGGTAAAAACTGGACGGATGTTACTGGTAATGTTCCTGACTTACCTGAGTGCACATGGTGTTCATTTGTTGAGCCCGGCAGATTTGAAAGAGGAACTGCTTATGTAACTTTTGACGGACATCGTAATGGGGATAAGGC
>JADFUQ010000166.1 GCA_015222065.1 Bacteroidota bacterium | reverse complement strand
CTCATCTTCTCACTTTCTCATCTTCGCCTCTTCTCTTCTTTCTTCCCTTCTGCCTTCTGCCTTCTGCCTTTCTTTACCTCATCTTCTCCACATCAGCACTACTTTCTTCCCACTCCTTTAATTTCAATGTAAGCTTCTCTTTAAGCTTTTCATATTCAACAAAGAAATCTTTACCTGAAATATAATTTGCAAATTTTTCGGGTGAGGCGAGCACTCTATCCATTTCCATAATTTCCTTTTCAAGGATTCCTATCTCACTTTCCAGTTTACTGACCCTACTTTCCAGCTTCCGTAAATTCTTTTCATATTCTTTCCGTCTGAAATATTCCTTCTTATTTGGTGTCTCTTTTTTCTGCAAAGCTTTTAATCCTGTTCTTTTTATTTCCAGTTCACGCAAAGATTCAATCTTTTTCCTTCTGAGAAAATCATATATCCCCCCTATGTTTTCTTTTATTTTATGGTTGCTGAATTCAAACACTTTATTTGTTAAACCATCAAGAAATTCCCGGTCGTGCGAAACTATAACCAGGGTACCGTTATATTCAAGCAAGGCTTCTTTAAGAATATCTATAGATCTCATATCCAAATGATTAGTCGGCTCATCCATAATTAGAAGGTTGTTAGGTTCTAACAAGAGTTTGATTAAGGCAAGCCTTGAGCGCTCTCCACCTGATAACACCTTTACTTTTTTGTCAACCGCTTCTCTACTGAACAAAAATGCTCCGAGAATATCTCTTATTCGTGTACGTATCTCACCTTTGGCCACATCATCAATAATCTGAAACACTGTCTTGTTACCATCCATCAATTCGTCCTGGTTTTGAGCAAAGTAACCTGTAATCACATTATGTCCAAGCTTCAGGTTCCCACTGAATTCAAGCTCCCCCATCAGTATCCTGGAAAATGTAGTTTTCCCTTCTCCGTTTTTTCCAACAAAAGCCACCTTTTCTCCTCTCTCAATAATAATATCTATTTCGTCAAGAACCAGATTCTTTCCATAGCTTTTACTAAGACTCGTAGCTTCAACAACAATAGATCCTGCTCTGGGCGCAGGTGGAAATTTAATACTGATCCCCGACCTATCTTCATTTTCCACTTCAATCCTTTCCAACCTATCTATATGTTTAATTCGTGATTGAACCTGAACAGCTTTGGTGGCTTTATATCTGAAACGATCAATAAATTCGTGTGTATCCGCGATTTTTTTCTGTTGATTCCTATATGCCGCCAACTGTGTTTCCATTCTTTCCCGGCGCAGTTTAACAAACTGAGAAAAGGGTACTTTATAATCATATATTTTACCAAGTGATAATTCAACAGTGCGGCTTGTAACATTATCCAGGAAAGCCCTGTCATGTGAAATAAGGATTACCCCCCCATGATAATCTTTAAGGTAGTTTTCGAGCCATTGAATAGATTCGATATCAAGATGGTTAGTAGGTTCATCCAGTAAAAGAAAATCCGGTTTTTTAAGCAACAATTTTGCCAACTCAATTCTCATTCGCCATCCTCCGCTGAAAAAAGAAGTAGGTTTGCTAAATTCATCCCGGGTAAATCCCAAACCAATCAGGGCTTTTTCAGCATCAGCCATAATACTATGTCCCCCCTTGATCCGGTATTCCTCATGGGCTTCAGATAGCCTGTGAATCAATCCTTTATATTCATCTGATTTATAATCTTCCCGTTGAGCAAGCACATTGTTGATGTTTTCAATTTCTCCTTCAAGCCGGGTTATCCCTGAGAAAGCGGTCAGGGTTTCGTCCAGAAGGGTTTTCCTGTCTTTATGCTTCATCTGCTGTGGCAAATATCCTACAGTTGTTTCTTTTGAAATAACAATTTTCCCTTCACCAGGTTTTATTTTCCCCACGAACAACCTTAGCAAGGTAGTCTTTCCTGCTCCGTTGTTGCCTACCAGACCGACCTTCTCGCCGCGATTAAACATTAAAGAAATATTGCTTAACAATTCAAAACTTCCAAACTGTACGCTTACCTGATTCAATGAAATCATTGCCATAATTATTAACTCACGGTGCAAAGATAAAAATCTTTATTCCCTCTATTCCCTCTATTCCATTATTCCATTATTCCATTATTCCATTATTCCATTATTCCACTATTCCACTATTCCATCTTTCCATCTTTCCATTATTCCACTATTCCCTTTTTCCATCTTTCCATTATTCCATTATTCCATTCTTCTCCCTATCTTTGCGATGAAAATTTAAAACGAAAAGATTTGAGCAGAAGAAAAAAATTACCGTTAATTGAGAAGGTCGAGATACTGGATATTGGTGCTGAAGGAAAAGCTATTGCAAAACATAATGAAAAAATCATTTTTATACCCCAGTTAGTCCCGGGAGATATTGTTGACATCCGGATAAGCAAAAAGCGAAAAAATTATCTTGAGGGATTTCCGGTAAAATTTCACAAGTATTCTGCAATAAGAACAGATCCTTACTGTGTTCATTTCGGAACGTGTGGTGGTTGCAAGTGGCAAAACCTGCCTTATGAAGAGCAGTTGAAATACAAACAAAAACAAGTATATGATCAGCTTCACAGAATAGGGAAGATCCCCTCCGTCCAGCTTGAAAAAATGAGCAATATTCTTCCCTCAGAGAAAACAAAATATTACCGCAACAAACTTGAATATACCTTCTCTAATAATCGCTGGCTCACCAGGGAAGAAATTGACTCTGGAAAAGAATTTCCTGATATGGACGCACTGGGATTTCATGTACCGGGAATGTTCGATAAGGTAATAGATATTACGGAGTGTTATCACCAGCCTTCTCCCTCGAACGAGATCCGTAATGCAGTGCGGGAATTTTCAAAACAAAACGGACTGAGTTTTTTTGATATAAGAAAACAGGTCGGCTTCCTCAGGAACCTGATCATCCGTAATACCTCTTCTGACCAATGGATGGTTATTATTTCTTTCTTTTATGAAGACAAAGAAAAACGTGAAGCTATTCTTGAACATATTTCACATAGCTTCCCAAATCTTACTTCACTAATGTATGTGATCAATTCCAAAAAAAATGATACAATAACCGATCAGGATATTAAACTATTCAAAGGAAAAGATCATATCATAGAAGAAATGGAAGAGTTGAAATTCATGGTAGGTCCGAAATCATTTTACCAGACTAATTCAACACAGGCATATGAATTGTACAAAACAGTAAGAAAATTCGCTAACCTTCAAGGCAGTGAAGTGGTATATGACTTGTACACAGGCACAGGAACCATTGCCTGTTTTATTTCATCAGGCGCCGTACATGTTATTGGTATTGAATCCGTTCCTGAAGCTATTGAAGATGCCGGAAGAAACTCACATTTGAATGGGATTGATAATATAGATTTTTATACCGGAGATATCAAAGACTTATTTAACAATGAGTTTATTACAGAAAACGGAAAACCTGATATAATAATACTCGACCCACCCCGCGCAGGTGTTCACAAAGATGTAATTCATAATATCCAACTGGCTTCACCTGAAAAGATTATATATATAAGTTGTAATCCGGCTACACAGGCGCGAGACATCAATTTTTTGCTGGAAGATTATGAAGTGTCGGAAATACAGCCTGTAGATATGTTCCCCCAGACCCATCATGTTGAGAATATTGTTCTGTTGAACCGGAAATAAGCTGTTACGAGTTCCGGGTTACGGGTTACGGGTTACGGGTTACGGGTTACGCGTTCTTCAACCTCAAACCTCAAACTCTTCATTCTTCCTCTTCCTACTTAGCTCTTCGCTCTCAGCTCTTCGCTCTCAGCTCTTTGCCTACTTACTACTTACTTCTTCACAATGCTCCGTTCGGAGCTTTTTCTTCCGGATGATCCTTTTTAAAATTAACCCAGTATTGCTTGACGGATGACTTAATATCCCTGTTAAGTATCCATAATCCTAACAGGTTTGGGATTGTCATAAGTGTAATGGTGATATAAGATAAAGCCCAAACAATTGTAGTATCGACAAATGATGCTAAGAAAAATGCCAGGACATAAATAAGCCTGTAATAAATTACATATTTTGTTCCAACAAGGAAAGTAACAGCCCTGTCTCCATAATATGACCAGGCTATAGCTGTTGAAAACGCAAATAAAAGTAATCCTATTGATACAATGTATTTTCCGAAATCACCCAGTATACTTCTTTTATATGCTTCTGTTGTAAGCGGAGCACTGTGCATCAATGATTTGCCTTCAATTATAACACCAGACTCGTCTGTCTTAACTACGCCTTTCACAACCGGGATTGATCCTGAATATTTTTTTTCATCCTTATAAAAAACCATATCTTCGGCAATACTTCTTGCATGTATGAATGTAACATCACTGATCATTTCACCATTCACAATATTTAACTGTCCGGTAAATAAAGGAAGAGTTTCTTTTTTACCAAGATGAAGCGATAATTTTTGTTTATCAGCATCTTTTCCGTCATCATAAACCTGTGCAAGAACCTGCATATCCGCATTTTGAAAACGGTTTTGCAGCTTTTCTTTCCATACACCTGATGATAATAAAACAAGACCTGTTAACATACAAATAATAATAGTATCAATAAAAGGTCCAAGAAGTGCAACCATCCCTTCAGCAACCGGTTCTTGAGTTCGTGCTGCAGCGTGTGCAATAGATGCAGAACCCTGACCAGCCTCATTTGAAAATAAACCCCGGTTCACACCCTGATTAAAAACAAAAGCAAAGCTTGCCCCTAAAAATCCGCCGGTAATAGCTGTTCCTGAAAAAGAATCCTGGAAAATAGAAATGAATGATGGAATTATGTTCTGATAATTTGTTGCAATAACTAAAATGGCACCCACAAAATATATAATAGCCATACCGGGAACAAGCTTTGATGTTACCTTTGCAATACGCTTAATCCCTCCAACAATAACAAGACCAAGCAATACAGCCAGGATAGCTCCGGTAATAATATGTTTCAAACCGAAAGTAGTGAATATTGAATTGGATATACTGTTTATTTGAGGCAAGCTGCCTGTACCGAACGACGACAATATTGTTCCAATGGCAAAGAAAACGCCCAACATAGTACCTGTTTTAATAATTGTGCCATTCTTCAATTTTATATTCAACCGTTTTTTCATATAATACATCGGACCACCGGATATTGATCCGTTGGGAAGAATATCCCTGTATTTATGAGATATGGTTATCTCAACAAGTTTGGTGGTCATTCCTAATATGGCAGTGATCAGCATCCAGAATAAGCCTGCTGGTCCTCCCAGGTGAACAGCAAGCGCCACACCGGCGATATTACCGGTACCTATAGTTCCTGAAAGAGCAGTTGATAACGCCTGGAAATGAGATGCATCACCAACATCTCCTTTCTTTTCAAATTTACCTTTAACTACCTTGATAGCATGCTTGAAATATCTGATCTGTGGGAATTTTAGATAAATGGTGAAGAATAAACCTGTTCCTAATAAAAGAAATACAAACCACTGACTACCACCTATATAGGTATGGAGCGTTTCGAGAAATTCTTTAACTTGTTGCATATGGAAAAAATTATAAGTAGCAAAAATAACAATTCCACAGAAAGTTAAAAGCCAAATTCCCTGTTTTCCGATAATTAATAAGATACTATTATTTCTGCCTGACTAGTTGTCAGTTTATAATTAATCAGTCGGCAGTCCACAGTCCCGGAAAAACAGAAATCTTCGATTTCATATTTTTCCGAGGATCCTCGAAGATTTACGCAAATCGCAGATTTGCTAATTTTCGGGATCGGCAGTCTCGGATTGCCGTCTGAATTTTCTCTTTCCCGCCTTCTCGCCTGGTCGCTAAGTCGCCCACTCGTCTCTTCTCCCTCTGCTCTCCACTCCCGGCTCTTTGCTTCTTTACACTGTATCACATTCTTTTCTCTTCCATTCTTCCCATTCTTCTCCATTCTTCCACTCTCCCATTATTCCATTATTCCATTATTCCAACATTCCATTATTCCAACATTCCATTATTCCAACATTCCATTATTCCAACATTCCATTATTCCAACATTCCATTATTCCATTACCCCATTATTCCAACATTCCATTATTCCATTATTCCATTACCCCATTATTCCAACATTCCATTATT
>JADFUQ010000015.1 GCA_015222065.1 Bacteroidota bacterium | reverse complement strand
ATTCCCAGAAACCGGGCACCCCTTTTTATAGCACAGGTCGATCCTGATCTACTTTGTGTCTTAAAAACTACCGAAAGAGTTCTGATACCGGAAAGGGGAGCAATGATGGGGAATTTCGGTGTAACAACAATTAATGAAAAGGAAACCTGGGTAACAGTGGGTGAGAATATGCATCCAAAGGAAAATTTACACCGTGGAGCAGATGGGAGTGTATTTGCAGCAAGGATATTGTGGTCAAAACCCAATAGAACCAACATAAAGTAAATATCCACCCTCTAAGAAGGTGGCTTTGAATTGCACCTATTGGGCGCTGAATAATGGAAGGATGGAAGGATGGAAGAATGGAAGAATGGAAAAATGGAATAGTGGAAGAATGAAGAAGTCGAAGAGTCGAAAGGTCTAAGGGTGGAAGAATTCCAATAATTTCTATCATGTATAATAAAAAAAGAACATAACCACCATCAAAGAAGGTGGATTTCTAATTCAAATTAATATAAATAATAAGGAGAAAATACTATGTCATTTAAATTTGGAATTATCGGAACAGGTATTATGGGAAAAGCCGGGGGTAGAATACTTCAACTAGTTGAAGACGTTGAAGTAACTGCTCTGGCAGACATTTCTGAAACCATGCTGAAAGAAGCGGCAACTGAGTTTAACGTATCCGCGATCTATAAGAATTATCAGGATATGCTTGAAAAAGAAGATCTTGATGCAGTTTATGTAGCCACTCCCGACCAATATCACCGGGATTCTTGTATTGATGCTATGAACGCAGGATGTAATGTGCTGGTCGAAAAACCAATGACGACAAAACAGGAGGATGCTGAGGATATTTATAAAGTGGTGCAGGAAACAGGCAAAAAATTTCAGGTTAATTTCAATCACCGCTGGCTTGCTCCCTATCATAAAATCAAGGAAATGATAGATGATGGTCAGCTTGGTGAACCGATTATCGGGTTTGCAAGAAAGAATAACCCCATTTCAGTTCCTACAAGTATGTTAGCTTCATGGGCAAAGGATAGCTCACCGGCCTGGTTCATGAATTCACATGATATAGATTTAATGGTATGGTGGTTTGATGCTAATCCTGTGGAAGTCTATGCCAAAGGGATCAAGCGGGTTTTAAAAGCAAGAGGCATGGATACCTATGACGGAATTCAGTCTTTGGTTACATTTGAAAACGGACAATTCGCAACCTTTGAGTCAGCCTGGATCTATCCTGTAACCAGTCCATACATGCCTGATTCATTTATGGAAGTTATCGGTACAAAAGGAACCACTCATGTTAACAGAAAGGATGAGTCTATTGATGCAATTCTTGAAGAAAAATACACCTGTCCAAGAACATTCCTGAATTATAAAGTATTTGACGAATGGGTTGGGGCAATGCCATCTTCGGTCAGGTCTTTTGTTAGTGCCTGTAAAAATGATACAGAGACTGTGGTAAATGCAAAAGAGGGTCTTAGAAGCACTGCCATTCTTGATGCTATACACAGATCTTTAGAGTCAGGGAAACCTGAAAAGATCGTCTTAAATTTTTGAAGAATAAAATGAACAGAATTAACCAAATTGTAACTAATCAGTCGGCAGTCGACAGTCCACAGTTGGCAATCGACTTAAAAATGCAAAGTATAATGAAATTAGCTATTTTAGGTATTTCAAACTTAAGACACTGAATAGTTACACCAAAATATATTCGTATGAAAAGACGTAAATTTTTAACAGGATCTGCAGTTACGGCATCAGGGCTGCTTATGGGAATAAATGCCTGTAGCACAAAGGATGGAAAAAAAGTATCAGAAGATAATTCTGTTGCTAAAATTGATAAGCTTGCCGGTCAAACCATTGAACAACTTCTGGAACAGTATCGTTATCATTTATTTGATGATTTTCTGCCATTTATGGACAAACACGTTGTTGACCATGAATATGGCGGTTTTATGTGTAATACCGATCGTGATGGTACAAAGATTAATACCAACAAAACCGCACGGTATGAGGGAAGAGGATTATGGGTTTATTCTTTCCTGTATAATAAATTAAAAAAAGATCCGAAATATTTGGAAATAGCAGGAAAATCAGTTGAATTTATTTTAAAGAATGAACCAACGGGTGATAATTTATGGTCTGGTTCGTTTTCAAAAGAAGGCAAACCGATCAGTGAAGCGCCGGTAGTTATATATGAAGATCTGTTTATAGCGAATGGCTTGTCAGAATATTCAAAGGCAACAGGAGAAGATAAGTACTGGGATAAGGCAAAGGAATTATTAATAAAATGTTTAAAAATATATAACAGGCCTGATTATGGGTATGTTGTAAATTATGGACCACAGGCTGAACATGCCAAAGGTCCCAGGGTATTAGGACATTGGATGGTAATCATTCGGCTGGTGACTCAGATGCTTGAATATAAGTCTGATCCGGAACTGGAAAAAATTGCTGATGAATGTGTTGATGCAATAATGAATTGGCATTTTAACCCTGAGTATAATCTTTTCAATGAATTGTTGAACCATGATCTTTCCAGGCCTGAAGGACCGTATTCTCAGTTTGCTTATACGGGGCACGCTATTGAAACATTGTGGATGTTATTATATGAGGCAGAGAGGAGAAAAGATAAAGAATTATTTAACCTTGTTGCTGAAAGGTTTAAACGGCATGTTGAGGTTGCATGGGATTATGTTTACGGGGGTGTTTTTCGTGCACTGGTTAATGTAAACGAGAATATATGGAAAGTAGATAAAGTACTCTGGGCACAAGAGGAAGTACTGATAGGTTCCCTTTTTATGATTGAACATACAGGTGATCAATGGGCAAAAGATATGTTTGTGAAGATGTATGATTATGTCATTAATAAATATTCACTGAAACAGTACGGTTATCCCATCTGGATACTTACCGCCGACAGAAAAGTTACTTTTGAAGAACATACTGCCAGAGTTGGTAATTTCCATCATCCCAGGCATCTTATGCTTAATATTTTGAGTCTTGAAAGAATGATTGGGAGAGGGGGGAAAGTTAGCGGTCTTTTTTAAATTTAAAAGAAAAGCAAAATGGAAAGACGTAAATTTTTAACAGGATCTGCAGTTACGGCATCAGGACTGCTTATGGGAATAAATGGCTGTGGCACAAAGGAGGAAAAAAGAGTATTAACAGATACTTCTGTTGCAAAAATTGATAAGCTTGCCGGTCAAACCCCTGAACAACTTCTGGAACAGTATCGTTATTATTTATTTGATGATTTTCTGCCATTTATGGACAAATACGTTATTGACCATAAATATGGTGGTTTTATGTGCAATACCGATAGAGAAGGTACAAATATCACTCAAAAAAAAACAGCGTGGTATGAAGGACGCGGGATATGGGTTTATTCTTTCCTGTATAATAAATTAAAAAAAGATCCTAAATATCTGGAGATAGCAGGAAAATCAGTTGAATTTGTTTTAAAGAATGAGCCAACTGGCAATAGTTTATGGCCGGAAACATTTTCAAGAGAAGGCAAACCGCTTGATAAGGCTTCTGCTATATATGGAGATCTGTTCATAGCAAGTGGCTTGTGCGAGTATTCAAAGGCATCAGGTGAGGACAAGTACTGGGATAAGGCAAAGGAAATATTAATAAAATGCGTGAAAATATATAACAAGTCTGATTACGGCTATATTCAGGATATTGAACAT
>JADFUQ010000165.1 GCA_015222065.1 Bacteroidota bacterium | reverse complement strand
CAAGTTCTGTGGTATTTGTTACTCGCTCCCACAAAAGCCCATGGCGCAAACCCGCTCGTGAACTTCCATGTGGAAAAATATGGATACTGTTGAGCAACCATTATTTATTCATTTTTGTTTGTGCATTTATAATACATGGAAGTTTCATAATTCAGTAGATTATGCATTAATCTACAGAACGGATCCGCTGTATATAACTGTATAATTCTTCATTGGATTGGTAACTGTCAATTAGCTTCTCTACTTTTCCGGCAAATAGTTTTTTATCCGGATAAATGATCTTTACCCCCGCCTCACTAACTGCTTTCAGTGCTTCTTTTTCCGATTCTTCCCATAGTTTCCTTTGCAGCACCGCAGATTCTTTTACAGCTTGTTTAATCCATTCTCTTTCTTTGCCAGTAAGTTTATTCCATGTACGTGTACTTATAAGTAAAATGTCAGGAACAGTTGTATGTTCATTCAGGGAATAGTATTTACAAACTTCGTAATGGTGTGACAGGTAGAAACTGGGAGGGTTATTTTCTGCTCCGTCCACAACGCCACCCTGTAGGGCAGTATATAACTCACCCCATGATATAGGGGTAGGTGACCCACCTAGCGCCCGGACCATCTGAACGGCAGTATTGCTTTTCATGACTCTTATCTTCAGCCCTTTAAGATCATCAGGTGAATATATTGCTTTTTCTTTAGTATAGAAACTGCGGCTTCCGGCATCATAAAAGCATAAACCCTTCAACCAGGAATTTGTACCTTCAAGAAGCATATCTTTTCCAATTTCTCCATCCAGTACTTTGTAAGCATGCTCTTTACCCCTGAAGATATAGGGTAATCCTAATACCCTGTAGGTTGGAACGAATCCTTCCATTACTGCAGCTGAGACTTTTGTCATATCCAGACTGCCGATCTGAAGCAATTCAACACATGTTCGCTCAGGGCCCAGTTGCCCACCGGGATAGATCTTTATTTCCATCTTCCCTTCAGATATCTCTGAAACTCTTTTTGCCATGAATGACATAGCTTTGTGAACAGGATGTTCGGTGTTGAGCCCATGAGCAAGTTTGAGTGTACGATGCTTTTTTTCATGATTGCAGCCTGTAGTCAGCAACGATATGGTTATTAGTATAATAATTAGATGATTTCTGAACATAGTTCTTGAATAGGAGGTTTTAAAACTTAAAGTAATTGCTTGCATTGTAATAACATACATCCTGAACTATTTTACCAAGGAATTCCATATCCTGAGGCAGTTCTCCTTTTTCAACATCTTCACCAATCAGATTACACAGCACCCGGCGGAAATATTCATGGCGGGGGTATGAAAGAAAACTCCGTGAGTCGGTGAGCATTCCAACGAACCGGCTTAAAAGCCCCATGTTAGACAGACTATTCAATTGCTGTTCAATCCCGTTTTTCTGATCAAGAAACCACCAGCCGGAACCAAACTGGATTTTTCCGGGGATAGTTCCGTCCTGAAAATTTCCTGTCATAGAGGCTACAAGCTCGTTATCTTTGGGATTAAGATTATAAATTATTGTTTTTGTAAGCTTTTTACGGGCTGCAAGTCGGTCGAGGAATAGTGACATTGATCGTGCTACAGGTTCATCACCTATGGAATCGAAGCCATTATCCGGCCCTGTTCTGTTTAACATCATGCTGTTATTGTTTCTTAATGCTCCGTAATGAAATTGCTGTGTCCATCCATTTTCATGGTTCATTATTGCCAGCTCAAGTAACAATGCTGATTTATATTTCTGTGTTTCATACTGGTCAGGAGTTTTTCCACTTCTTATCTTTCGGAATATTTTCGATATTTCATCAACAGTAAAGTTTTCAGCATAGAAAGTATCTATTCCATGATCGGATAATTTACAGCCCATACCGGTAAAAAAGTCATGCCTTTTTTTCAGAGCATCTATCAATTCTGTGAAACTGATGATATCAAGTTCCGTTGATTCTCCAAGCTTATTGAGGTATTGATTATAAGTTACAGGATTTTCAACTGCCATTGCCTTATCCGGACGGAAAGTTGGCAAAACTTTTATGTCAGAATTATTATCAGATATTTTTTTATGATGTTCAAGGCTGTCAAGTGGATCGTCAGTTGTACAGACTATCTCAACATTCATTTTCCTCAACAGGTTTTGGGTGGAAAAATCATCTGTGTTAAGAAGGGTATTACAAGTTTCATAGATTACTTTTGCAGAATCCGGGTTTAATAATTTATTTATGTTGAAATATCTCCTGAGTTCCAGGTGAGTCCAGTGATATAAAGGATTCCTCATTGTGTATGGTACTGTTTCAGCCCATTTCATGAACTTCTCTTCATCGTTTACATTCCCTGTACAATAATCTTCAGAAATTCCATTAGCACGCATAGCCCGCCATTTATAATGATCACCATTTAGCCATATTTGGGTTATTGTTTCAAATTTCCTGTTATTAGCAATATCTTCCGGAGGTAAATGGCAGTGATAATCAATTATAGGCAGGTCCCTGGCATATTCGTGATACAGCTTCTCGGCAGTTTGTGATTGAAGAAGAAAATTCTTATCAAGAAATTCTTTCATGTTTTAAAAATTATTAAATCCGACTAATGTAACAATAAATAGAAAGATTCAGAAGGATTTTTTTTATAATAAATTATTTGTCCTGTGTTAAACATAATAAAACCCATGGTTTATTTTTTTTTATTATATTAGGTATATATAGAATACTATTGAAAATAAGCTATCTTCACAGTTTTTGATAATACGATTATAAATATGAAGAAGATATGTCTTTGAACAGCAAGGATTTACGCAATATTTTTCTATCAGCTATTTTTATCTTGAATTCATTCTTTCTGACAGGACAGGAACAGGTTCAGGTTTCAGGAAGGGTTGTTGATATAGAAACCGGGGAATCTTTAATTGGAGTTAATATTATTGTTAAGGGTAAACCTATGGGAACTGTGACTGATTCGAGAGGGTTTTTTTATCTGAAAGTCAAGGTAGAGCTGCCGCTGGTGTTGAGATTTTCGATGATAGGATACCGGACTCAGGAGTTTACTGTAAATGAGAATCCAAAATCGGGAATCAGGATAAAGATGGCGGGAGAGATGTATCTGGGTGAAGAGATAATAATTTCAGCACCGGTTATTGAAGTTGAGCAAAAAACAATGCGAGAAGAAGTTTCTATTGAAATGATAGATGCATTAAGTATCAGGGAATCTCCTGCCGCTAACTATTTTGAAGCTATTTCAAATCTTAAAGGGGTGGATATTACCACCCAGAGTATGCAGTTTATTACGATTAATGCCAGGGGATTCAACTCAACCAACAATATCAGATTTGCACAGTTTGTTGATGGAATTGATAACATGGCTCCCGGAATGAATCTGTCAGTCGGAAATATTGCCGGTTTGTCTGAATTGGATGTAGCGAGTGTTGAGTTTTTACCCGGTCCTTCATCCGTTGAATATGGAGCTAACGCGTTGAATGGCATGCTATTGATGAATAGTAAAGATCCGTTTATCCACCAGGGACTCAGTATGTATCTGAAACCTGGTGTAAGTGATGTTGAAGCCGGAAGTGATTATCCTTTCCAGTTCCTGGGAAAACCATTAGTTGATGCCGGGGTGCGTTATGCAAAAGCAGTTAACGATAATTTTGCTTTTAAGATAAATGCTTCCGTGATGAGGGGAGAGGACTGGTATGCAAATGATACTACAAATATCCGGCCCGGAAATATTCACTGGGAATTTGATCCGGGTTATGATGCACTGAATAAATACGGTGATGAGATCACTCAGGAGATGCCTATTGGCGAAAACAACCGGAATATTATTGTTACACGAACAGGATATAGGGATAATGTGTTAGTAGATAATAATGTAAAAAACATTAAATTTTCCGGTTCTTTACATTACAAGCTTGGAGAAAAAACAACGGCAATTTTACATGGCAACTATGGTAATGCTACAACGGTGTACACCGGTGATAACAGGATATCACTATCAGGTTTCCGGATCTACCAGGGGAAAGCCGAAATTAATGGCAGTAACTTCATGATTCGGGGATATGGCACAAAGCAACAATCAGGTAATACATATGATACCAGGTATCTTGCTTACAATCTGAACCGGCAGTATAGCAATGATAAACAATGGTTTTTTGATTACTACAACGCCTATGCCGGAAATCGGCGTAGATTCGGTGTTCTTCCCGGTGATTATAAGTTAGCCCGGGCATTTGCCGACAGGAACAGACTTGAACCCGGGACAACTACCTTTGCAGTCGAAAAAGAAAGATTGATTAACAGTACTGATTTTACAGATGGTGCACGACTTATAAATCATTCCGGTCTTATGCATGTTGAGGGTAATTATAATTTTAACGAATGGATCCCCTGGGCTGATTTTGAGATAGGATCGAACTACCGGTTTTATGATCTTGTTTCTGAAGGATCAATTTTCCCTGATACAGCAAATAATGATATCACTTTCTATGAATATGGTGGATATTTGAAGGCATCTAAGAAATTTCTGGATGAGGATCTTTCTGTAACAGCTTCAGTAAGATATGATAAAAGTGAAAATTTTGATGGTCACTTATCTCCCCGTATTTCAGCTTTATATATATTCAGAGAAAAACACAATTTCAGGGCTTCATTTCTGACAGGCTACCGCAATCCCGGTGCAAAAGAGCAATTTATGAATAAAGATATCGGACCTGCCAGACTACTTGGCGGATTGAGTGAATTAGTATCACCTTATAATCTTCCAATGAACGGGATCTTCAGGAAAAAAGTTTATGCATTCAATGACGCGGTTGATGCCGACCTGTATTCTGATATTAATCCATACAATAGTGACCAGGCTATACTTAAAAATATGGATATATTGACTGAAGGAATTGTGGAAGAAGAAGATATAGGAAACCTGCAACCGGAAAAAGTTGTTTCATATGAGTTGGGGTATAAGTCAAAATTGTTTGATAAACTTTTTGTAGATGCTGTTTATTATCGTAGTACCTACGAGAATTTTGTCGGGTATGCTGAGATTGTAAAACCAAGGACAAGTCCTGATGTTGATCTTTTTACGGCAGCTACCCAGGTTAATAATTCTACCCAGAGCGATGTTTTTTATATTTATTCCAATTCACGTGAGAAAGTTACAATCCAGGGTGTCTCTGCAGGTATGAAGTATCTTTTCCCAATTGGTGCGGTTATCAGTGCAAATGCTACCTGGTCAAATCTCCGGACCGATATCGACGACCCTATTGTCCCTGGTTTTAACACACCGGTATTTAAGTCGAATATATCTGTTTCCAATCGCCGGCTGGATCAACTGGAGAATAATCCCGGATTTAAAAATGTAGGATTTAATATTACCTGGAGATGGCAAAGTGGAATTGACTGGGAAAGTCCTTTTGCCAGTGGCTACCTTAAACCCGTTAGCACTTTTGATGTCCAGGTGTCTGTACATTTTGACCGTCCTCAGTCAACACTGAAGATGGGAGTATCAAATTTCTTTGATATTCTCTACACAAACTCTTTCGGAGGAACCCAGGTGGGTTCATTCTATTACGTTTCATTTACAATTAGTAACTTGTTGAACGGTTTCTCAAAAATATAGAACAATGATTAGAAATCTGATATACTTTATATTAATAGGTTTTCTTGTTTCATGCAGTTATGAATTTCCGGTAACTGACGAGGAACTTTCTTCCGGAAATATTGATTTGACAACTTACATTGCTGTAGGAGATAATTATTCCGCAGGGTTCATGAATGGTGCATTATATATCGGTGGACAGGCAAATTCTTTTCCTGCTATCCTTTCCGGGCAATTTGCTATGGTGGGTAGTAATAATGATGAATTTCTGCAGCCGCTAGTTTCTTCCGAGAATGGCTATAATCCAATTGTTTCAGAACCGGCTCATTGCTATGGTAAATGGATTTATAAATTCAGTAATGTAACAGATGAGGATCCAATCAGGCGGCTTACACCGGGTGAACTGCCTGATATGTTTTCCGGGGAGAAAAATAAAATCAGGAATTTTTCAGTGCCTCTGGTTAAAAGTTTTCAGATCGACAGGGCTGATTTAACAGATAATATTTATTATGAAAGGTTCGCGGTTAATCCCGGAACAGGAACCTTGTTGAATGATATCATATCAACCAATCCTTCATTTTTTACTTTATGGCTTGGAATGTACGATGTTTTAAATTTTGCAATGTCCGGTGGTAGTGGTGAGGTTGATCCACCTTCCGATCCTGACCAGATTCAGGAATATGATTTGACCCCTGCTGATGTTTTTGAAGAAAGTATATCGGAAATAATTGAAGGACTGCTGGAAAATCCGGAAACAAAAGGTGTTATTGCCAATTTGCCTTACATTTCCGATCTTCCATTTTTCTATTTCAGGCAATACAACTTTATGCGTTTGAGTGGTTCCAGACTAACGCAGGCCAGGAGTTTTACAACACCGTTTAACCTGGCAGTTATTGCACATAACATGGTGCCGGATAATGAAATGAGACCAATGATTGACTTCAATGATAATGGTGCTACTTTATATCCACAGCCCCTGGTTGTGGTTGATGAATCGTTATGTGATGCAGTCTACCCTGATGGCAGTACGCTGTCAAAAATCAGACAACTGACTGAAGGAGAACTGGTACTTTTGACTATTTCCGAAGAGGAAGTTAACCAGGGTGATCTTGGTTCAATAATCCCGGTTGGTCAAGAGTTTTATTTAAGTGAAAACCAGCTGCATGAACTCCGGATCAGGATTAATTCATACAACCATGTAATTAACGCTCTGGCAGACGAATATAATGGTAGAATAGTTGTGGTAGATTTAAATTCGATAATTCATGAAATTTCGATGACCGGAAAAATAAATGCCTGGGGACAAATTTCCACGCAGGAGCAATTTGATTTTAATGGAGTACCGCTTGGAGCAAGATTAGGATATAATTCAATTTTTTCACTCGATGGTCTGCACTTTAATCCCAGGGGAAATACATTTGTTGCCAACCGGTTTATCCAGCGCATTAATGATAATTTTGGCAGCAATATTCCCCTTATTGATGTTAACCTATTTGTTGGCAATACAGTTGAGGAATAGTTCGCTTCGGGACTCACTTCGTTCGTGTCATATGTTCGCTATCGCTCACGTCATTTGGTCGCTAACGCTCCCGTCAAGTACTCGCTAACGCTCGTGTCATTAGTATGTCTTCGGCGCACTCTGGCAGGTCTTTACGCATGATATTTTAACTCACTAATTTATTGGTGGGTATTGAAATCTGCCTCTTTTCTTCTTACTCGTAACCCGTAACCCGAAACCCGTACCACTCATTACTCCTTCCTCGTGAAATTGAGTAGTCAGATCGCCGATCCTTAAAAGCACTCTAACTTAGAAACTGTCTTACATCAGTAACCATCATACCTGCTCTTTTTGCAGCTTCAATCCCACGGTCGCCATCCTCAAAAACCTGGCAATATTCGGGAGGGGTATTCATTCTCCTGGTACATTCAAGAAAAGTATCGGGTTCGGGCTTGTGTTTTGATACATCGTCTGCCGTTACTATTATATCGAAATACCGGTCAAGTCCTGTGTGCTTTAAAGTTAATTCTACTGTAGCTATGTGCCCACCGGTACCAATGGATAGAGGCATCGTGTTATAATATTTGTAAACAATATCTGCAACAGGTTCAATGATTTTTATCTCCGGTACTAATTTGTTAAATATTTCAAATTTCTGATTGCAAAGAACACGCGGGTCAAATTTATTCCTGACCCCGGCATTTTGTAAAACAATTTCAGCAATTTTCCATGCCGGTAATCCTGCGTTTTTATTAAACAGATCTTTTGGGTAGTTAACTCCAATTCTCTGAAAAACATGGTTCCATGCTTTATAATGAAGTGGCATTGTATCCACAAGTGTCCCATCAAAATCAAAAATAAGTGCCTTAACTCCGGGTTTGAGTAGTATTTTCATGAAAGAAAATCAATTAAATAGGGCGATAAAGATAAGAAAAGAAGTAATTATAGATATTGCGATTTTATTTTTGTTATTTTTGGGCAAAAATAATACTATGACTGATTTGAATAAACTGAACGAATCTATTATCTCGGGGGATTTAAATACTTCAGTTCAAATAACAAAAGAAGCACTTGCTGAAAAAACTGACCCACAGGAGATAATTCAAAAATATATGATCACCGCGATGGATGTTATCGGGGGAAAGTTTGAAAGAAATGAAGTGTTTGTACCGGAACTACTGATGGCTGCAAGGGCAATGAAAGGCTCACTTGAATTGTTAAGGCCACTTCTTGCTGCATCGGGTATCGAACCTCAGGGCAGGGTGATTATCGGTACAGTTAAAGGCGATTTGCACGATATAGGGAAAAACCTTGTAGCATCAATGCTTGAAGGAAGCGGTTTTGAGGTGGATAACATGGGAGTGGATGTTCCTTCTGATAAAATTGTTGCAGCAGTTCAATCAAAAGAGATTGATATTGTAGCTTTATCTGCCCTGCTTACAACAACTATGCCTTCAATGAGAGATGTGATCGAGGCTCTTAAGGAAGCAGGTGTACGTGATAAAGTGAAAGTGATAATTGGTGGTCCTGCTGTTACACAGGAATTCTGTGACCAGATTGACGCTGACGGATATAGTGAAAATGCTAATGGCGCTGTGAGCCTTGCCAGGAAATTGCTTGCTTCGTAACATCCAGGAATACTTTGCAATTTTACTCAAATCTAATTTTCAATGAGAACAACCGGAATTCAGGAACTTCTGAAATCAAGATCATTGCTTTTTTGTGATGGTGCATGGGGGACGATTTTCCAGTTTGCCGGTTTGAAGCCGGGTGAAAGCTGTGAATTGTGGAACAGAGATCAAAGGAAAAAAGTTCTTGAGGTTGCACAAAGCTATGTTGATCTGGGGGTTGATATGATTGAAACAAACAGTTTCAGAGGAAACGGGATAACCCTGGCAGGCATTGGATTAGAGAATGATGCCGTGGAATTAAACAGACTTGCTGCAGAGATATCAAGGGAAGCCGCGGGTGATAAATGTTTGGTTTTGGGATCAGTAGGACCGACCGGGAAAATATTGATGATGGGCGATGTTTCTGAGAATGAAATGTATGATACTTTTGCAGAACAGGTACATGCTCTGGAACAAGGCGGGGCAGATGCAATTTGCATTGAGACAATGTCTGCACTGGATGAGGCTGAACTGGCTGTTAAAGCTGCAGTTGAAAATACAGATCTCGAGGTAGTCTGTACTTTTACATTCGTAAAAACCATGAGTGGGGATTACAAAACAGTTATGGGTATTACACCGGCTCAGATGGCAGAAAAATTGTTAAGTGCCGGCGCAAGTATTATCGGTACAAACTGTGGTTACGGGATGGAGGCAATGATACCTATTGTTAAGGCGTTCAGGGATTTTGATAGTAATATTCCTTTGTTGGTACAGGCTAATGCAGGTATCCCGAAAATTGAAGATGGAAAAACTGTTTTCCCTGAAACTCCGGATGAAATGGCTGGCCATGTTCCCGATCTTATTGATGCCGGTGTCTCAATCATCGGTGGATGTTGCGGAACAACCCCTGATCATATTACTGCTATAATGAATAAAGCGAAAGTATACCATACAGCTAACAGCTAACAGCAACAAAGCATTAACATATAATATCCCTACATTATGAACCGGTTCAAATCAATTTTTACCCTGTTATTTTTTGGATTAATTCTTTCAAACTGTGCGAACAAGTATGAATATCCTTTCCGGGATCCTTCCAAATCTATTGACAAAAGGGTGGACGACCTGGTATCAAGGATGACACTTGAAGAAAAAATCTCCCAGATGACTGATGTTGCAGCTCCGGTTGAAAGGTTGGGAATTCCCGGATATAACTGGTGGAACGAATGCCTGCATGGAGTTGCGCGTGCCGGTGTTGCTACTGTTTTTCCACAGGCAATAGGCCTGGCAGCTACTTGGGATACCGATCTTATATACAAAATGGCTGATGTTACTTCCACCGAAGCACGTGCAAAATATCATGAGTTTGTGCGGAATAATGACAGGAGCCGTTATCACGGGCTTACTTTCTGGTCGCCCAATATCAATATTTTCCGTGACCCGCGCTGGGGCAGGGGACAGGAGACCTATGGTGAGGATCCTGTACTGACTTCGAAAATTGGCACTGCTTTTGTCAAAGGTCTGCAAGGCGACCATCCCAAATACCTGAAAGTGGTGGCAACACCAAAGCACTACGCTGTTCACAGCGGACCTGAGCCCAATCGTCACTATTTTGATGCTGTCACAGATATGCGTGATCTGTGGGATACATATCTGCCTGCATTTGAAGCAACAATTATAGAAGGAAAGGCATATTCTATAATGGGTGCCTATAACCGTTACCTTGGTCAGTCCTGTTGTGCTCATGACCTGCTGATGGGCGATATTCTTCGTGACAAATGGGGTTTTGAAGGCTATGTGGTTTCCGATTGTGGCGCCATAAGGGATATATACGCGTATCACGAACTTGTTGAAACCCCTGAAGAAGCCTCAGCACTTGCAGTGAAAAAAGGATGTGACCTGAATTGTGGTAGAACTTATGAATCACTGCTTAATGCCGTGGAACAGGGATTGATTACAGAAGAAGAGATTGACGTGACAGTTAAACGGCTCTTCAGGGCGCGGTTCAAACTTGGAATGTTCGATCCTCCGGAAATGGTTCCCTATTCAAATATTCCTTATGAAAAGAATGATGCACCGGAACACTCAGATCTTGCGCTTACTGTGGCACAGGAATCAATAATTCTTTTAAAAAATGATAATAACCTTCTGCCACTTAACAATAAGTTGAAGCAAATTGCTGTTATTGGCCCAAACGCCGATGACCTTGATGTGCTTCTTGGTAATTACAACGGAACACCTTCTTATCCTGTAACTGCCCTGGCAGGTATTAAGAATAGTGTTGGAGAAGGAACAAATGTGAAATATACTCCCGGTTGCGGACTTGTTGGTAAGGATATGGTTATGAGTATAATTCCAGGGAAATACCTTACAACAGGTGAAGAAAGGGGATTGAAAGGTGAATATTTTGCCAATAAGGAACTTAAAGGAGAACCGGCTGTGGTTTGTGTTGATAAAGAAATTGCTTTTGACTGGCAGGAAGATGCTTATGTAGAAGGTATTCCGCATGAGAATTTTTCGGCCAGGTGGACAGGGAAAATCGAAGCACCGAAAACAGGGGAATATATATTTGGTGTTACAGGTGACGATGGTTATCGTTTGTTTATTAACGGGAAAGAGGTGATAGAGCAATGGTCAGTTCATGGAACCACAACAGAACATGGGAAGTTTCATATGGATAAGGGGAAGAGGTATGATATCCGGCTTGAGTATTTTCAGAATGCATGGAATGCCGAGATAAAGATGGAATGGAGACTTCCCGGATATGACGCCTTTGCCGAAGCAGTTAACCTGGCAAAATCGTCAGATGTTGTGATTTTTTGCGGAGGTATTTCACCGCGTCTTGAAGGAGAGGAGATGCAGGTGCCTTTCGAAGGATTCTCTGGTGGGGATCGGACAAATATAAAATTGCCGGCTGTTCAGGAAAAATTGGTTAAAAGCATACATGCAACGGGGACCCCGGTTGTGCTGGTAAATTTCAGTGGTTGTGCTGTTGCATTGAACTGGGAGAAAAAGAACCTGCCTGCCATAATACAGGCATGGTACCCCGGTCAGGCAGGAGGTACTGCTCTTGCTGATGTGATTTTCGGAAAATATAATCCCGGCGGACGGTTACCTGTCACTTTTTATAAGTCGGTTAATGACCTGCCACCGTTTGAAGATTACAGTATGAAAAACCGTACTTACCGTTACTTCGAAGGAGAACCTTTGTTTCCGTTTGGATATGGACTTTCATATACCACTTTTGAGTATGGAACTCCGGAGCTTTCAGATAAAAGTATTGATAAATCAGGAAGTGTTGAAGTTACGGTTAAGGTGAAAAATACAGGTGATATTGGTGGGAGTGAAGTAGTGCAACTTTATGTTAAAGATATTGAAAGTATTTACCCTGTGGCAAAAAAAGCATTACGCGATTTTAAAAGGATATATCTTGATCCCGGTGAGTCGCAAATAGTAAGTTTTATGCTTAAATCAGAAGATTTCAGGGTTATTGATGATGATGGAAACAGGTTTGTGGAACCGGGAGATTTTGACATCCTGATTGGTGGAAATTCTGTTGATTTGAAGAGGGTAACCCTGAAGATTGAAAAATAATTAAATATTTCCGATTTTATTACTACTTGCGTAGGAGTTAATACGTAAAGTAATCTCTGATCTCTGTTAATATTTTTAAAAGAATTAACCGCCAAGTGCGCAAAGGATGCGCTAAGTACGCAAAGAACAAATATTATGTAAAAAGAATCTTCAAA
This sequence comes from Bacteroidota bacterium, assembly GCA_015222065.1. GTDB lineage: Bacteria > Bacteroidota > Bacteroidia > Bacteroidales > VadinHA17 > JADFUQ01. The sequence continues at coordinate 6,327 of JADFUQ010000165.1, read as the reverse complement.
ATATTTAATTATTCTTATGCGAACTTTGCGCCTTCTTTGCGACCTCTGCGGTTAGTATTTTTCTTCTGTAACACTGCCTCACTGCATCACAATTCTTTTTTTTTAGTTATTCTTTATTGGTTAGAATATTCACTTAGATATTGGATAACCTGGTTAAAAACATTTTCTGCGGTGAATCCCAGTTTTTCGTCAAGTATCTTGTAAGGAGCTGAGTAACCGAATGATTCGAGACCGAAAACCTTTCCTTTAGGACCAACAAGCCCGCGGAGGGTTACCGGTATTCCGGCAGTCAAGCCGAAAACGGGTAAATTATCCGGGATCACTTTTTTCCGGTAGTCCCTATTTTGTTGTTTAAACAATCCTTCCGAGATTGCGGAAACTACCTGTATTTTAAGGCCTTTTTCGGTACGAAGCTTTTCTGCTCCTGACAGCAGGGTTGATACTTCAGAACCACTTGCAACCAGAACAATATCAGGGATCCCTTCATCTTTCTGTATTATATATGCACCTTTTTCTGCCTGTAGTGATTCATTAAATCTTGATCCTGACTTTGCAGGTAAATCCTTTATGCCTTGCCTGGAGAGGATAAGGGCTGTTGGACCACGGTCATTTTCAAGAGCCATTTTCCATGCAACAGTTGTTTCGGCGGTATCGGCAGGACGAAGAGCCAGAAGACTCATATTACCTGAATGGTTCTTAAGGTTTTCAAGGAGTCGTATTTGTGCTTCCTGTTCAACAGGTTGATGAGTTGGACCATCTTCACCTACTCTGAAGGCGTCATGAGTCCAGACATATTTTACAGAAAGTTCCATTAGTGCTGCCATTCTAACTGCCGGTTTCATATAATCGGAAAAGACAAAGAAAGTACCGCCAACAGGAATAACACCACCATGAGCAGCCATCCCGTTCATCACTGCAGCCATGGTAAGCTCCGAAACACCTGATTGCAGGAATGAACCTGAGAAATCACCTTTAACAAAAGGTTTCGTTTTTTTCAGAAACCCGTCAGTCTTATCCGAATTTGACAGGTCGGCAGAAGAAACCACCAGGTTTTCGATTTTATCTGCAAGGTATGCCAGGACTGCACCTGAAGCTGCCCGTGATGCAATACCTTCTTTTTGTTCGATTCGCGAGAAATCAATCTCAGGAAGTTCCATGCTGAGGAACTTCTGTAGTTTTTCTGCAAGTGCGGGATTATTCTTTTCCCATTCCACCTGTTTTGCTTTCCTGGTTTTAGCCTGTTCCCGCTTTTTATGAAGAACTTCATGGTAATGTTCTTTCACATCGGGGAAGATAAGAAAAGGGTCATTAGGATCACTTCCTAAATTGGTTATAGTTTTTGAGAATGAAGCTCCTGCACTACTGATAGGCATTCCATGTGTAGATGATTGCTTTTCGTAGTTCTCACCCTCTTCGGTTACACAACCTTTACCCATTATGGTTTTTCCGATTATCAGGAATGGTTTTTCTTTTTCTTCACCGGTTTCTTTCAGTGCGAGACGTATCTCATCAGCATCATGACCGTCAATGGTTTTAACCCGCCAGCCCCATGCCTGGTATTTTTTTTCAGTGTTTTCAGCTGTCACTGCACTGGTATTTGTTGAAAGCTGAATATCATTTGAATCATAGAACATAACAAGGTTGCTGAGTCCGAGGAATCCTGCCAGCCGGCCGGTACCCTGTGATATCTCTTCCTGTACACCACCATCAGAGATAAATGTATAGATATTGTGAGATATCCAGTCGCCGAACCGTGCAGCAAGGAACCGTTCTGTTATGGCAGCACCAACTGCCATTGCATGGCCTTGTCCGAGAGGTCCTGAGGTGTTTTCAATGCCACGGTTGATATTTCGTTCCGGATGTCCCGGAGTGGTGCTTCCCCATTGGCGGAAATTTTTAATATCATCTACACTATATTTCTCCAGTAAAGTAAGGACAGAATAGAGCATTGGTGACATATGACCGGGGTCTAAAAAAAAACGGTCGCGGTGTGGCCATGCCATATCATCCGGATCGAAGTTGAGGAATTCGCTATAAAGGATATTGATAAAATCAGCGCCTCCCATAGCACCCCCGGGATGTCCCGATTTAGCTTTTTCCACCATTGCGGCTGAGAGAGCCCTGATATTATCTGATGCACGGTTAATGATTGAGTTGTTCATAGATGTTTAGAAATTTGAGATTTGTAATTTTTTATAAAATTGGCAATAAGATAATCAGGTTTTGATTAGAGATGAAAATAAATTACACCTCATATGTTGATGACGCCGTATCTCCTCCCTTGCCGGTCCAGTTGGTATGGAAAAACTCACCTCTTGGTTTATCAATTCTTTCATATGTATGTGCACCAAAATAGTCGCGTTGGGCCTGTAATAAATTGGCAGGGAGCCTTTCTGAGCGATAACCGTCGTAATAACAAAGAGCAGTAGTTAACGCTGGTACCGGAATACCATTGGTCAAAGCTGTCGCAACCACTTTTCTCCAGCTTTCCTGTGCTGTCTCAATTTTATCTTTGAAATAAGAATCCAGTAATAAATTGCTCAATTCCGGATTTTTATCGAATGCTTCCTTGATCTTTACAAGGAAAACAGACCGGATAATACAGCCACCGCGCCACATCAGGGCTATCCCTCCATTATTCAGGTTCCAGCCATATTCCTTTGCAGCTTCTCTCATCAAAACATATCCCTGGGCATAGGAAACAATTTTAGAAGCAAACAATGCCTGTCGAATATCTTCAATAAATGCATTTTTGTTTCCCGTAAACTTTTTGGATGGTCCGTTTAATATTTTTGATGCAGTAACTCTTTCCTCTTTTTGTGCAGAAAGGCATCTTGCAAAAACTGATTCTCCGATAAGTGTAAGAGGAACTCCTTGATCAAGAGCTGAGATAGCCGTCCATTTGCCTGTACCTTTCTGACCGGCTGTATCCAGGATCTTTTCTACCAGGGGTTTGCCATCTTCATCATTGAAAGCCAGGATATCCCGGGTTATTTCAATTAAATAACTATCCAGATCGCCTTTATTCCATTCTTTAAGCACGTTATGCATTTCAATGGGTGTCATGCCCAGTAGTTCTTTCATAATGTGGTAGGCTTCACAGATCAACTGCATATCACCATATTCAATGCCGTTATGCACCATCTTAACAAAATGACCAGCGCCGTTTTCTCCCACCCAATCGCAGCATGGAGTTCCATCCTCTACTTTTGCACTTATTGCCTGAAATATCTCTTTTACCTGCGGCCATGCATCGGGCGATCCGCCGGGCATAATTGAAGGTCCTTTTAATGCACCTTCCTCACCACCTGAAACACCGGTGCCAATATAGAGCAGTCCTTTACTTTCAACATACTTTGTACGTCGTATTGTATCTTCATAATTTGAATTTCCTCCATCAATAATGATATCTCCATTTTCCAGGTAAGGTATTAGTTGGTCAATAAAATTGTCAACTGCCTGACCGGCTTTCACAAGTAACATAACTTTTCTTGGACGTTCTAAAGATTGCACCAGTTCTTCAATTGAGTGAGCACCGATAAAGTTCTTCCCTTTACCTCTGCCATTAATGAAACGATCCACTTTTTCGACAGTTCTGTTAAAAACAGCTACTGTAAATCCTTTACTTTCCATGTTTAGCACCAGGTTTTCGCCCATAACTGCCAATCCGATTAGTCCGATATTTGCTTTGTTTTCCATTTTGTTATTTATTATTTTATTTGAAATCCAAGTTGTTCTATTTTTTCTATTAGTGAAGATGGTATGTTATCCGGAACTACATTATATGCCTGGAATTCTCTTCTTACCTGGTAGTTTCCACGGAGATATTCAAATTTGTCAGGATTCTTTCTCAGTGCCAGATCGTCCTGTTTGACAGGGTAAGTATGGTAAATTAAATCATGTACGAGAGTTTCCGGTATTTTATTCTTTCCATCAATATAAATGTTGGGTTGTTCAGGTGAAGGTATTTTCCCAGGATACCAGTTTTCCAGAGGTAATTTAAAATAATGTGCTAATGCTTTCACTGACATTGAGGTGCCATTAGCTTTTCCATCTTGTGAATATCCGGCGATGTGAGGTGTGCCGATATCAACCATTTGCAGCAGTTCCCTGTCAATTTCCGGTTCATTATCCCATACATCAAGTATTGCTCCTTTTAAACGTCCCTGTTTCAAAGTCTGTTTTAGAGCCAGTTCATCCACAACACTTCCACGGGAAGTATTAATGAGTAAACAATTATGTTTCAGGCAATTGAGAAACTGATTGTTTACTAAATGATATGTTTTATCAGGATCAGAAAAGGTAAGAGGAACATGAAGAGTCACAATATCTGCCTCGTGGATAAGATCATAAAGTTCAGTAAATATTGCTGATCCTTCACGGCGTTCTCTGGGTGGGTCGTTAAGAAGCACTCTCATGCCCAATATATTACCGAGGTTAGCTACTTTCGAACCCACATTTCCAACACCTATTACACCCAGTGTCAGATCTGCAGAGCTGAGTTTATATTTTCTGAATATATGGACAAGAACGGCAGCAATATACTGTTGTACTGACGAAGAGTTACAGCCTGGTGCATTTATCCAGCCAATTCCCTGCTTTTTACAGTATTTATCATCAATATGATCAAAACCGATAGTTGCTGAAGCGATAAACTTAACACTAGATCCTTCAAGGAGTTCTTTATTACATATGGTACGTGTACGGATAATGAGTGCATCAGCATTTTTGACAATACCGGGAGATATCTTTTTTCCCGGAAGGTATACAACATCGGTGTAAGGTTCAAGAACACCTTTTAGAAACGGAATATTTTCGTCTGCAACAATTCTCATTTCTTAGATTTATTTAAATCGTTTTTTCTCACTCCAGAGTCCCAGTGCAGGGTTTGGTATATAGTAGATTTGTTCGCCGTTAATTTCGTTAATACCCATCTGCAATTTCCCGGGTGGATATTTTTTAAGCATATCATTCAGATTGCCGAACGCGAAATTTGCCTTCTCAATTTCTTTACGGCTTAAACCGCCGGGGCAATATGTGATCTTAAACCTATCTTCAGATGAGCCGTGTATCAAATGGGCAGCAGCGCTAAGATTATCGTTCAGATCTTTATTCTTTTTCACCATGTCAAGTGTGTATTTTGTTCCCCGGTATCCATATTTTCGTATAAGACGGTCAATTTCAGGATCTTCGCCAAATGTATTGACTCCCGGAGCAAGAATGATCAGTTCTCCTTCATCCGCCATAGCCATCCGTGTGCGGTAAATAGCTTTATTACCAAGCCAGGTACTTTTAAACTCTGAGGGGTCGAGATAAACAACTGCTTTTTTAAGGGGTTTGTCCAGGAGGGTAAAGTTCTCCTTCATGGAAAGAGCGGCTGCTTTATAAAAGCACTCTTTATCATCACCGATAAATAATCCTCTGACTCCCTGGTTTCCCTGGTCATCATTCCCGATTACAGTGAAGATATATAATATTTTTGGCAGCAGATGAGAGAAGGACCTGTCCGCCTCGTTCAGTAAAGCCCTTACTGGATTATCAGCCCTTCCCATAATTGTTTCCATATCACAAACCGCACCCAGGAAATGACTTTTATTGATCCCTTTTGGTCCTCCTGTACCTACAAATATATTTTTATTAAAGTTTGCCATACCTGCCACTTCGTGTGGCACAATCTGTCCGATACTGATGATAAGGTCGTGACCACCATCTCTGAGCAGACGGTTTACCTGTGCTTCCCAGGGGAAGTTTACTTTTCCATCAGAAATATCATACAGAAACTCTCCGGGTAGTGACCCCAGTGTAATTACATCGTTACGCCAGTCGTGTACCCGGAACAGATCCTGTGGAATATCCCCAAACATAGATATAATATCAGGTTTGCTCATTGGTGCATGTGTGCCCAGGGCAGGGAGAATATCTGTCAGGTGTTTACCATAGAATTCATATATCATTTGGGTGATCTCACCTGCACGGGAGTGAAAGCGTGTTTTATCAGGTGGCAAAGCAAGTACTTTTTTTTGAGGCCCCAAACTATACAATGCCTCATATAGTAAATCATTGATATCTTTTAATCCCAGAATTTTATTATCAGATGCTTGCCTGGAAAAAAACATGTTAATATGTATTAAAATTTAGCTTCGTTAAATTCATGAGCCAAGTTTAGTCAAACATTTTCGTAAATAAAGAACCAATGAGTAAATAACAAATCTCAAAAAACAAATAACAAATAACAAATAATATTCAATGTTTGAAAAAACAAAATCCAAACAGCATATATACAAGAATTTGTTTGATTTTTGAGTCATTAGAATTTGAGATTTATTT
>JADFUQ010000164.1 GCA_015222065.1 Bacteroidota bacterium | reverse complement strand
TTCTTCACCTATACACCCCGGCATATTCCGCCTGCCATTTGGAAATATCCACACTCCCGGCGTTACCGCGATGAATAATCAGGCGATAACGTAAAATTGTTGGTCTTTTCAAAGACAACTCAACCTTTTTCTCTCCGGGAAAAACAATATTCTGCATACTGGTTTTCTGCCGTAAAATCCATGGCGCCGGATAATTTGGCGTGCCCGGATGACATAATATAGTAATTCCGCTTACCTGACCCTGATTACCATACGGAGCAGAAAAATCCATCCACGGACCCGCTTCAAGTTGGAGTTCCTGCGGTATTACCTGTCCATTCTTTGCAGTAAAAATCAGTCCATCAGGCATTTTGATGCGACAGCAGAATCCTCCATATCCTTTTTTATCTTCAGACCCGCCAATATACACCCCGGGAACCAGTGGCAACAAAACAATCTCAAAATCAATTTTACGTACATCCTGCTGCAAATTATGAATAGTAATGTTTGTACGTTCTTCCAAATATGGCTCACCGTTTTGAAAAACCGGCGATTTCCATAAAACATTCAAACGAATTAAAGCACTCGTTTTGTCCGCCTTTGTTTGTACGTCCACAACATCGTAAGAAATATCTTTCATTATCCAACCGTCTCCGATACTTTGTTCACCAATGTAATGTTGGTGCCAGGCCCAGAAAATACCGCGGTGGTACGGATGGTCAACAGGAAATTCCTCTGTCAGAGTATCACCGTCCAGACTATAAAGCGGATGAATATAGTTATTACAGATGTATTCGCCTGTTAGTGATTTTAGTGTACGCTGGTAAAAAAATACAGGATGTCCGTTTTCAAGCAATTCAACTCCCTGATCACTTTTTGTAAAATAAAACGGTGACTGCGACTCTGGCGAAAAAGTGCAGGACAATAATAAAGCAGTTAACAGTATTAAAATGGATGTTTTAAAATTCATAATTACAAAATCTAAATTTCCTTGAATTGTGGCTTGGTCATTTTTTAGATTAATTAGTGCTTGTCAATTAACTCAAAATATTTGAATAATGAACAAGGATTAACGATTTTTAATTTAAGAAATTATTAAGAATCAGAAATCTAAAATCAGCGTTCCTTGTTCGATATTCAGTTTAATTAAAGCTTACCGACTTTATGGATAAACTCTAATTAGAGCAATCATGTCAATTAATACTCCTAAATCTTCCCTGAAGGGTTTCAATTATCAATTGAATTAGTTGGTTAGACAATCTTTCTTTTCACAGGATCCCATTCCACACGTCGTTTTTCAATATATGATTTGTGTGCCATCATGGAAGCAACTCCCTCTTCAAAAGAACGTTCAATATTTGCGGTTGTTTCTCCCCCATTACGGATACAATCAATCCATTCTTTTATATGTAAATATGTTATGTCAACAGGTCGACCATTTACATAGGTATCGGTTAAGCCTCTCGAAGCATAATATTCCTGGGTAGCCGAGGTTACAGCATCAATTTTATTCGATCCTGAACTAATTAATAACATAGGGCGCGATGAGTCAATAATCCCCTCAGAAAGTTTTTTCTTATAGCGGGTTGAATCATTGTCAGCGGTAATACTTAAAGCACTTCCAAATTCCATGGATGCGTCATGTCCCATAAAAACGCGGCCTCTTTGCCGGCTGTTTGCCAGGGATGCGCTGTATGTAAGGATTAAATCCCGGTCGGGATAATCGAAAACGCACTGAAGTACATCCGGGATCTCACGATTGTCTTTCCAATAATATATGCCGCCAATAGATACTACTGATTTCGGGATTCCAATTCCTAAAAGTTGATTTACCGCATCATATTCATGTGTGAACAATTGTCCGATCATCCCGGTACTGTAATCAAACCATTTTGTCCAATTATAATAACGGTCAATACTGAATGGCACCTTAGGCCGTGAACCAAGCCATTGATCCCAGTCTATTGTTTTCTCATCGCCGGGTTTAGGATTTCCGTTAATATCGAGATGCCGGATCCAGGCTCCGCTGGCTGTATTCCGGTTAGTTGTCGTTTCAATTAAGCTGATCTTTCCAAGTATATCTTTATCAATAATATCTCTGGCTTTTTTAAAAATAACATTTTTTGAAATCTGATGCCCTAACTGAAACACTCTGTCACTATTCTTAACAACGTCATAAGCCCTATACAACTCTTCTTCAGTTCGTATAAGACTTTTTTCACAATACACATGTTTCCCCGCCTGAATAGCATCAATAGTTATTTGAGCATGATGGTGGTCAGGAGTAGCAATAACAACCGCGTCAATATCATTGCTTTCCAGCATTTCATGATAATGGCTATATCGTTTAACGGAAAGGTTTACTCCCGATCCACCGCCAGGATGCAATTCATTACGGGCAGTGGTCATTCCTCTGAAAGCATGCATATCAAACACATCACATATACCCGTTAATGCCACATTTAAATTATCCTGAGAAAGCCAATCGGTAAGTGTATCATCTCTCTTTTTATCTTCTGCATCTTCCGGATGTATAAAACCCAGCCCTCTCGCAAGAGCATTAGCCCGGTTGCCAAAACCGATAATCCCTACCCGGAGCAAATCACCTTTTTTCCCTGTTCCACTCTTTATTAAATTAGGTGCTTCAATATTGTTCAAGCCTAATTCTTTCAGTATTTCAAGGTTTTTATTTTGATCAAACGAAATTTTCTCTATTACCTTATAGGCAAAAACTCCTAAAACCGGTAATCCTGCCAAAGCCTTTATTATTGTTCTACGGGAAACTTTTGATTTTTCCGGCAAGTCCTTTTTTTCCTCCGGTTTTTGAATATTATCCTTAGTCATTTTATTTTGCCTCCTTCTTTGTTAATTTCTTAAACTGTACAATAAAAAAATCTAAACCGACCCTGGAACCAGTGGGGAAAACCACTAAAACAAACAAAGCTACTGCTTCAATCAGGGTCTTATTAATAATTAAGTAGCTTCCTTCAGCAGGCATTACATATTCCAGCCCAATCAATGGAGGATTATTTAAATAATATACGAAAAGAAGTATTACACCGGAAATGGCTGCTGTCTGGGTAAACAGGCCAACAATCAGACCGGCGCCAATAGCTATCAATCCCCAAATATTCAGAAAATCTACCACTTTAAGAATATCGGAATTAGAGATAACCCATTCAGAGAATCCTGAAAGGACCCATTTCGATTCCATCAGGAATCCTGCCGATGACCAATTAGGATTTAACAGTTTCGCCATGCCTTCATATAACAAATGCCAACCGATTAAAATCCGCAAAACAACCAAAATAGTTAATTGCCATGAAGTATATGTTTCATTATCTTTCATAATTTTTTTTGAATTTCATATTTTTAGAAAACGTAAGCTTTTTTTATATATAAATGAACGATTTTCTTTTTAAACAAAAGTAAATATTAAACAACACATTCGCAACAAGGTTGTCAAAAATATTAAGATTATTTAGTGTCTGTCCATAAAGTCGGTAAGTTTTAGTTAATTTGAATATCGAACAAGGAACGCTGATTTTAGATTTCAGATTTTCAAACACTTCACAAATCGTTTACCCCGTGAAACCCCCTCAAAGCGGGGAGCAACGAAGTTGCTGTTTCACTGGGTTAATCGGTGTTCCTTGTTCTTAAATCAATTTTTACTTACTTTATAGACGGACTCTATTTAGCCCTTTAGCACTTTAGGCACTTCCTCTTCCTCTAATCCAGATAGGCACCCTTATAATACTCCATATATGCTTTTAGTTCTTCCAGGTAACCTTCCATATCCAATAATTGCTCATCGTAAATAAGAAAGGTCATGTCCGGTCTTCGGTTTGCATAATGACGTGCCCGGTCTTGTTGCCAAAAATATTTCTTGTTTTTTGTGGACATACCTTTAGGGAACCTGGTTTCTTCCCAGGTTGTAACTAAATCATTAAATACTTCCTGTCTTCTTTTCAGGCTGTTTTCAATGATATTCTGCGCTTTTGCCAAGCTATTATAGGCCTCCTTGTGATCTTCAAATGTCTTTCTATGTGCTTCAGTAATAGCATATTCTAAATCGGAAAGGTCAAGGTAAGTCAGGCAGGTATGTTGAATCACTTCTGCAACAGTTCGAAATAATTCAAAATCGTAACTGTTCTTAACTCCTGATTTCTTGTTATTTTCAATAATCTGTAAAACTCTACCCATTTTCGCCAATTCGTCTCTTGAGCGATCTACAATT
>JADFUQ010000163.1 GCA_015222065.1 Bacteroidota bacterium | reverse complement strand
TATATTGTTTTTTCTTCTTTCTGTTTTCTTTTTTTGAACTTTGAATATTGTAATTTATTTGTATTTTGGTGCTTGTCATTTGTAATTTCTATGCAATTTGGTGCTTGTTTTTTGTGATTTATTTGTTATTTGGTGCTTGTTTTTTGTGATTTTTTATATTTACTTAAACTTTCGGACTTTATACACAGACTCTAATTTATAACTTCATTAGTTGCAACACATGAAAAAGAACATTGCTGTAATAGCCGGAGGAAATTCCTCAGAGTTTCCTGTATCAATTCGAAGTGCAGAACAGATAGCCGGAGAACTTGACCCCGGCAAATATGACGTTTACAAAATCATTATTAAAGGAACAAACTGGATACTTGAAGACGAAAAGACCGGACAGATCCCGGTAAACAAAGATGACTTTTCCTGCAATACTCCCACGGGGAAACTGAAATTTGATTGTGCACTTATAACAATCCATGGCACTCCGGGTGAAGATGGCAAATTGCAGGGATATTTTGAATCCCTGAACATCCCATACACAAGCTCAGGGATTCTATCTTCATCTCTCACATTCAACAAAAAAGCAACCAAACTATTCCTGAAACCATTTGGCATCCTTTCTCCCGCATCAGTATATCTTTGCAAAGGGGAACTCCTTGAAACAGAAACAATTATCAACAAGCTGGGACTTCCTGTTTTCGTTAAACCAAATAAAAGCGGCTCCAGTTTTGGTGTTACAAAAGCAGATAATGAAGCCACACTTGAAAAAGCAATAAGCCACGCATTTGAAGAAGGTGATGAAATAATTATTGAAGAATTTATTGAAGGGTCTGAAATAACCTGTGGCTTGCTAAAAGCAGGAAGCAAGGAAATTATTTTCCCTTTATGTGAAATAGTAAGCAAGAACGAGTTTTTTGATTATGAAGCTAAATATACTCCATCAAAAGCTGAAGAGATAATACCTGCCAGTATTTCCGCCGATAAAACAAGAGAATGTCAGTCACTTGCTTCATATATTTATTCTGCCATTGACTGCAGAGGAATTGTTAGAATAGATTTTATTCTTTCAGGCGACAAGTTTTACTTCCTTGAAGTGAACACTATTCCCGGGATGAGTGCTGAAAGCATTGTTCCTAAAATGGCAAGGGGATATGGCATTAGTGTGAGAGAATTATATACACTGATTATCGATGATGCTTTTTCACGTTATCAATCATAAAAGGGAACACATGAACAGACAAGATTACGATCTCCAAATGCATCATCAACACGGCTAACAGCCGGCCACAGTTTATTCTCAATAACCCAATTCAATGGAAAAGCAGCTTGTTCCCTTCCATATGGATGGTCCCAATGATCTGAAACAACAGCTTTTTGGGTATGAGGTGCATTTTTCAACACATTATCTTCTATATCAGACCTTCCACTTTCAATCTCAGTGATCTCCTTTAGAATATCAAGCATTGATTCAATAAACCTGTTCAGTTCGCGATAGGATTCACTTTCGGTTGGTTCCATCATAAGTGTTCCATGAACGGGAAAAGACAATGTTGGAGCATGAAATCCGTAATCCATTAATCTTTTAGCTATATCTGATTCAGTTATCCCGGATTTCTCTTTGAAATCACGACATTCAATTATCATCTCATGAGCTACAAATCCATTCTTGCCGGTATATAAAATTTCATATTTCCCTTTAAGTGATGCTGCAACATAATTTGCATTAAGTATAGCTATTTTAGAAGATAATGTAAGACCTTCCCCTCCCATCATTTTAATATAACCATGCGATATGGGTAATATTGAAGGACTACCCCAGGGAGATGCTGCAACTGCATGTATTCCTTTGCTGCCTCCGGTTTTGATCAAGGGGTGTCCGGGAAGGAATTCGATAAGATGTTTTGCCACACCGATTGGTCCTACTCCGGGTCCTCCTCCACCATGGGGTATAGCAAATGTTTTATGAAGGTTCAGATGACAAAGATCAGCACCAACAATAGCAGGGTTTGTAAGTCCCATTTGTGCATTCAGATTTGCACCATCGAGATAAACCTGTCCTCCATTCTGATGAATAATATTTATCATTTCGATTATCTCTTCTTCAAACACTCCATGAGTTGATGGGTATGTGATCATAAAACCTGCCAGGTTTTCTGAATTTGCAATTGCAACTTCTCTTAAATTATTAATATCCACATTCCCTTTCTCATCACAATCAACAACAATCACTTTCATCCCGGCCATTACTGCACTGGCAGGGTTTGTACCATGTGCTGAGGCAGGAATCAATACAACATTTCTGTGTTCCTCACCCCTGCTGATGTGATATTCACGAATAAGCATCAACCCTGTATATTCCCCGGCTGCACCTGAATTTGGCTGGAAAGTAATTGCATCAAACCCGGTAATCTTTTTCAAATCATCTTCCAGTTCGGTAAATAACCGTTGATAACCCCGGGTCTGGTTTAGCGGAACAAAAGGATGGAGATTTGCAAACTCAGGCCAGCCAATTGGAAACATTTCTGTAGCTGCATTCAGTTTCATCGTACATGAGCCGAGAGATATCATTGAATGGGTAAGTGAAAAATCCCTTCGCTCAAGTTTCTTAATATACCGCATCATTTCAGTCTCTGATTGATAGCGGTTAAATACATCCAGTGTTAGAAAATCTGTCTTCCTTTCAAATTTCTTATCAAAATAGTTCTTTTCAGGAACAGGTTCAATATTTACCTGTGGTTTACCTGCTGCTTCGCTAAAAATATCCAGAATATCTCTAATATCATCTAATGAAGTAGTTTCATCAACACTGATCCCAATCGTATTGTCGTCTATATAACGCAAATTAATCTCTTTACCCAGAGCAATTTTTTCAATATCATCTGAACGTATGTTACCAGGTAACTCAATTTTAAGAGTATCAAAGAAACTTACATTAAGTTGCCTGTAACCTGATTTCTCCAGATTTTGTGCCAGATATCCTGCACTCCGGTGTATATTACCGGCAATTTCCCTCAATCCTTCCGGACCATGGTAAACAGCATACATCCCAGCCATAATAGCAAGCAGGGCTTGTGCAGTACAAATGTTTGATGTTGCTCTTTCCCTTTTAATATGCTGTTCGCGTGTTTGAAGTGCCATACGTAAAGCCTGATTTCCGAGAGCATCTTTCGACACACCAATTATCCTGCCCGGCACATTCCTCTTGAATCTCTCTTTTGTTGCAAAATATGCAGCATGTGGACCACCAAATCCCATTGGTATCCCGAACCTCTGTGTTGATCCGACAATTACATCAGCACCCCATTCTCCGGGAGGAGTAAGTAATATAAGACTCATAATATCAGCAGCTACAGCTACATCTATATCGTTATCATGAGCTTTTTCAGTAAATATCCGGAAATCTTCAATTTTCCCATCAGCTCCAGGGTACTGAATAAAGGCACCAAAAACTTTTTCATCAAATTTAAATTCATCGAATTTATCAATAATAAGTTCGATACCCAACGGAGCAGACCTGGTTTTCAGAACATCCAGTGTTTGAGGAAAAATATTCTCATCAACGAAAAACTTTACGGCACCTTGTTTTACTTTGGCACGTTTACGGGCATTAAACAACATTATCATTGCTTCTGCAGCCGCAGTTGCTTCATCAAGTAGTGAAGCATTTGCAATCTCCATTCCGGTAAGGTCTGATACCACAGTCTGGAAATTCAGCAAAGCTTCAAGTCTTCCCTGGGATATCTCAGCCTGATATGGTGTATATGAAGTGTACCAGCCCGGATTCTCCAGGATATTTCTCTGGATCACAGATGGAAATTTAGTACCATAATACCCCAGTCCGATATAAGTACGGTAAACTAAATTATCGGAAGCAATTTCCTTAATCCTTTTCAAGTATTCATATTCACTCAATCCGACCGGCAAATCAAGAGGCTTGACAAGTCTTATAGAAGAGGGAACAGTTTTGTTAATAAGTTCGTCGAGGGTTGAAACTCCGATAGTTTTCAGCATTTTTGCTATTTCATCCTTTCGGGGACCTATATGACGAGAGGTAAAATTATCTGGTGCCATCTAAATTTAATATTATCAAGTTCAACTAAATAATTACAATTAAAAGGGATAAAAATAAGAAGAAGTAAGAATATAAATCAAAACAAATATCATATTTGATAGTGTCTGTTCATAAAGTCAAACAAAGATTACATAAGTACTAAAATAACAAATCTCAAAAAACAAATAACAAATAATATCCAATGTTTGAAAAAACAAAATCCAAACAGCATATATACAAGAATTTGTTTGATTTTTGAGTCATTAGAATTTGAGATTTATTT
>JADFUQ010000162.1 GCA_015222065.1 Bacteroidota bacterium | reverse complement strand
TTATTATGATCAAAAGAATTTGTCTTTTTGCTTTTTTTGTATTTAACTTCATTTTTCTTCCGGCACAAACCCTGGTTGTTAAAAGTGCTTCAGACAACAAACCGGTAGAGAATGTTGCACTTTATAATAAAAGCAAGACTATCTCTATCTATACTAACAGCAAAGGGATGGTATCTCTTGATCGTTTTAATCCCGGTGACAGCATCTTTTTTCAACATCCATCTTTTGAAAAAGTTGTTTATACCAGGCAAATGCTTCAAGACTTTGGGTTAATTGTTAACCTGAAAAGAAAAATCTGGATGCTTGATGAGTTCGTGATTTCAGCCAGTAAGTGGGAGCAAAATATCCATGAAATACCGAATAAAATAAAAATTTTAAGAAACCACGATATTTCCTTTAATAATCCGCAAACTGCGGCTGATCTGCTTGCCGGTTCAAATGAAGTATTTATACAGAAAAGTCAGCTTGGCGGCGGCAGTCCCATGATCAGGGGGTTCGCCACAAACTCCATTCTGCTTGTTGTTGATGGGGTAAGAATGAACAACGCAATTTACCGTAGTGGAAATCTTCAGAACGTTATTTCACTTGATCCGCATATTATTCAAAACACCGAAGTAATATTCGGACCCGGATCGGTGGTTTACGGTAGTGATGCCCTGGGGGGTGTTATGGATTTCCATACTAAACGGGCACTGCTTTCTACCGGTGAAAAAAATAACTTCTCACTCAATACATTTGCCAGATATTCTTCAGTAAACAAAGAAAATACAGGACATCTTGATTTTAATTTGGGCTCGGAAAAATGGGCTTCTCTTACCAGTATCTCTTTTAGTAAATATGATGACCTGAAAATGGGAACAAGAAAAAACCCTGATTACCAGCGTTATGAATATGTAAAAAGGATCAATAATATCGATTCCGTTTTCAAAAACCCGAGTCCAAATATCCAGAAGTTTTCAGGTTACCGGCAAATAAACCTGATGCAGAAAATTCGCTTCCGCCCAAATGAACATCTTGACATGAATTATTCTTTTCATCTATCAAGGTTATCTGATGTGCCCAGATACGATCGCCTGATTCAATACAAAGATGATCATCTAAAATATGCTGAATGGTATTATGGCCCACAAAAATGGACCATGCATTCAATTAAAACCAGGTATAATAACCCTAATGTTGTATTTGATGCTCTGCAATTTACTGTAGCATATCAGGTATATGAAGAAAGCAGACATGATAGAAAAATTGGGGAAACAGAAATACGTCACAGGACAGAAAATGTCAACGCTTTCACTTTGAACCTCGATATGGACAAAAAAATAAATGAGAAACAGGGTTTTTATTACGGCTTTGAGTTCGTATTCAATAATGTGAATTCAACTGCAGAAAATGAAAATATTCTTACAGGAGTAATTTTACCGGAAGCTACCCGCTATCCCGATGGCGATAATAAATATCGTACTGCTGCATTCTACTACAGTTATAAAAATAATTTCAGTGATTTTTTTACCCTGAATACAGGTATCCGCCTGAACTATATTGACCTGAATTCCACACTGGTTGATAATTCTTTTTATAACTTCCCTTTTTATAAAATCTCACTGACCACTATGGCTCTTAACGGGTCAGCCGGACTGGTTTTCAGGCCTAACGAAAAATGGCAGGTGAATTTAAATGCTTCATCAGGATTCAGGGCACCAAATATCGACGATGTTGCAAAAATATTTGATTCCGAGCCAGGATGTGTTATTGTACCTAACAACGATCTTGATCCTGAATACGCTTATAATATTGATCTTGGGCTTATTAGAGAGTTCTCAGACAAATTTCATTTTGAACTAACCGGTTTTTATACATTCCTCAGGAATGCCATGGTCCGAAGGGATTTTATTTTTAACGGACAGGATTCAATTATGTATGATGGCCAGCTTAGTAAAGTGCAGGCAGTTGTTAATGCAAGCAGCGCTACCCTTTATGGATTAAACATGAATTTAAATGCTAAAATACAGAAGTATTTTTCATTTAAAACAAACCTAAACTACACATTTGGTCAGGATATTGAAGATATACCACTGCGGCATGTTGCACCCTTTTTCGGAAGCACTCACCTTGTGTATGAAAATAAACATCTGCAAATCGATTTTT
>JADFUQ010000161.1 GCA_015222065.1 Bacteroidota bacterium | reverse complement strand
TCTCTCCCCGGATGGATCTGGAAACAGACCCGGATGGGATAGGAAAACTGATGTTTTCTAACGGATCAGTTGATAAAATGGAGAACAGAAGGCCAGAAGTCCTGATGCCTAAAGAGGATAATCCAAGGGTTGAACAGATCAGACGGAAGGAGAGATTTGGCCTGGATAAAAATGGTAAACCTTTTTCCAAAGTAAAATCATTTCAGTTGCGTGACGGTATTTTTGAAGCAATCCTTGACAGGTTCTATAAAGATCCTACTTTGATTGCTTATGGTGAAGAAAATAGGGATTGGGGAGGTGCTTTTGCAGTGTATCGTGGTTTGACCGAAGCGCTGCCGTATAATCGTCTTTTTAATGCTTCAATTTCTGAAGGAGCAATTGCCGGAACAGCTATTGGGTATGCTATGTGTGGTGGAAGAGTGATCCCGGAGATTATGTATTGTGATTTCCTTGGAAGGGCAGGGGATGAGGTGTTTAACCAGTTGCCTAAATGGCAGGCTATGAGCGGAAATATTCTTAAAATGCCTGTTGTTCTCAGAGTTTCAGTGGGGTCTAAGTACGGGGCTCAGCATTCGCAGGACTGGTCTTCAATTGTTTCTCATATACCCGGACTTAAAGTGGTGTTTCCTGCTACACCATACGATGCTAAAGGTATTATGAATGCGGCACTTCAGGGAACTGACCCGGTAGTGTTCTTAGAGAGTCAAAGGATATATGATGTGGGTGAGTGGTTCCATAAAGGTGGTGTGCCTGAGGACTATTACGAAATACCTATTGGTGAACCGGATATTAAACGTGATGGTAAGGATATTACTATCCTCTCGATAGGTGCTACATTATACAAGGTGATAGAAGTTGCTGATATTCTTGAGAAAAAGTATGATATTTCAGCAGAGGTAATAGATGCCCGTAGTCTCGTGCCGTTTGATTATGAAAAAGTGTTGGAATCGGTAAAAAAAACAGGAAGGATAATCCTGTCCAGTGATGCTTCTGAACGTGGGTCATACCTGAAAGATATGGCGCAGAATATTACGGAACTTGCTTTTGATTATCTTGATGCACCTCCCGTTGTGGTTGGTGCAAGAAACTGGATCGTGCCGGCTCATGAGATGGAAGACTACTTTTTTCCGCAAACAGACTGGATACTTGATGCAATACATACCAATATTTTTCCACTTGATGGACATAATATCAAAAATGATTTTTCTGTTGAGGAGAAAATAAAAAGAAGCAGGTTGGGAGTGTGATCAAAGAATTAATGATAACTTAACATATCTCGATAATAAACTGTTTATTTTTGCGGGTTTTATAATTTAAATGAACTTAAATGGTTAATGAAAAGTCAGTTAGTGAGATCAGGAAGAAGAAAGGCTTTATTTCTGATATGGATGGTGTAATCTATCATGGAAACCAGTTACTTCCGGGAGTTAAGGAATTTGTTGCCTGGTTAAAAAAAGAGAATAAGAAATTCCTGTTCCTTACAAACTCAAGCGAGAGAACACCCAAGGAACTTCAGGAAAAACTGAAAAGAATGGGAATTAATGTTGAAAGGGATGTTTTTCATACAAGTGCACTGGCAACTGCTCAGTTCCTGTCGTCCCAGAAACATAAAGGAACAGCATATATTATTGGCGAGGCAGGACTCATAAACGCTATGTATAACGCGGGTTATACTATGAATAATATCGATCCTGACTATGTTGTTGTTGGTGATTCGAGAAGTTATAGTTTTGAGAAAATTGAAAAAGCAGTGAACCTTGTTTTAAATGGTGCAAAATTAATTGGAACAAACCCCGACCTAACCGGACCTATTGAGGGTGGTATCACTCCTTCCACCAAAGCCCTGATATCACCTATCGAACTATCAACCGGAAAACAAGCTTACTTCGTTGGGAAGCCAAACCCGTTGATGATGCGTATTGCATTGAAAAAACTGGGTTGCCGGACGGAAGACACTATTATTATTGGTGATCGTATGGATACCGATATAATTGCCGGAATTGAGTCGGAGATTGATACTTGCCTTGTATTGAGCGGTATAGCTTCAAGAGATACTTTAAAAGAGTTTCCATATAAACCCCATTTTGTTCTTAATAATGTAGGGGATATTGTTGCGAAAACTCGTAACCCGTAACCCGTAACCCGTAACCCGTAATATGCAAAACTTTTTAAACAATTTCCCTCCTGAAAACGATCTGCTTCGTTGGTCTGAAAAACTTGCCGGCAAGCAACCGCTGAAGGTGAATGGTCATTTACATTCTCCATATTCATTCAGCGCTTTTACCGGTATGGAGCAGATGTTTAAAATGGCAACTAATGAAAATATTAAAGTCCTTGGGATCAATGATTTTAATACTACAGATGGATATGTAGAGTTTTTTAATCTGGCATTGAAATATAAGATATTTCCACTCTTTAATATTGAATTCATGGGTATTCTTAGAGATGAACAAGCTAATAGTATTCGTGTCAATGATCCCAATAATCCCGGTCGTACTTATTTTAGCGGAAAAGGATTAAGATACCCGGCTCAACCGGATGAAGAAAATAAAAAAATTCTCAATTCAATTGTGAATGAAAGTCATTGCCAGGTGGAAGAAATGATCAGTAAGCTTAATGACTTTTTACATCAAATCGGAAGTGATATCAGAATTGGGATTGATGAGATCCGTGGAAAATGGGCAAAGGAACTTGTCAGGGAGCGGCATATTGCAAAAGCTCTGAGACTAAAAATATTTGAGGAATTCAATACTGATAAAAAACGCAGATTTTTTTTAGGACAGTTGTTAAAAGATAAGGTGCCTCAGTCCTTGCCCGATGATGTGCCTGCCCTGGAAAATGAGATCAGAGCCAGATTGCTGAAGAAAGGGGGAGTGGCTTATGCAAAGGAGAACGAAAAAGCATTTCCTGAAATTGAAAAAGTAATAGAGATCATTATGAACGCAGGCGGTATCCCATGTTATCCTGTTCTGCTGGATGATAAGAACGGGGATTATACTGAATATGAGTCTGATCCCGCGAAATTGCTGGAGAAACTGGAAGAAAAAAAAGTTTCTTCGATCGAACTGATCCCCAGACGGAATGATTTTACTAAACTAAAAGAGTTCGTCTTGTTTTTTGATAAGAACGGATTTGTGATCAGCCTGGGTACGGAACATAATACTCCTGCTATGGAACCTGTAACTGTTAGTTGCAGGGATGGAAAGGCACTTGATCAGGAATTACTATCAATCACTTATCGCGGGACTTCAGTAATTGCTGCTCATCAATACCTTCATGCACAAGGAAGGGAAGGATATATTCGTGCTGATGGTACTGCCCGGACAGATGAAAAGGAATATTTCGAACAGCTTGGTGATGCAGTGATCAGGAAATTTATAAACTGAACAGTATGAAAAAAGAAATTAGCAAATTAATTGAGATATCACGATTCTATGGCAGACAGAAAGAATTTGTTATAGGTGGAGGGGGAAATACTTCTTATAAAGATAATAAACATTTATGGGTTAAAGCCAGTGGTATATCTCTTGCAGATATCGACGAAGACGGGTTTGCTCTTCTTTCCAGGGAACGACTGCTCCGTATGAGAACGGAGAAGTATTCTGATGACCCGGTTACGCGCGAAAAGGAAGTGAAAAACGACATGATCAGATCGCTTATTGATCCTGTTGAAGGCAAACGTCCCTCGGTTGAAACATTACTCCACGATTCCCTGGAATTCAAATATGTAGTCCATACTCACCCTACAATGGTAAATGCCATTATGTGCAGCAGGGAAGCAGGTAAGTCTATAATCCGCCTTTTTAAACATGAAACAATATTTGTGGAATATTCTGATCCCGGGTACGTTTTGTCAGGAGTTGTGGACCGGAGAATCTCTGAATTCAAGGAGAAACATGGAAACCATCCGCAAATCATCTTCCTTGGAAACCACGGTCTTTTTGTTGGTGCAGATAATGTGAAAGAGATAAAAGAATTACACCAGCAGATCATTGAAACAATAAAATCAGAATCAAGTGAGACTCTGAAGATTGAGGAAGAAACTGTTGACGCAAGAATTACCGGGATCCTTCCGGCAATCAGGATGATGATGACCGGTGAAGGAGCAAAAACAGCCAGGATACGGAATAATTCCCTTATAGCATACTATTCTGAAAGTATTGAAAGATTCCGGGAGGTCAGCATTCCTGCTACACCAGATATGGTGGTCTTTTGTAAACCTTCCTGGTTGTATATTGAAAATACAAATTCAGTTGAGGATTTAATCAATGAGGCCCAAAAGAAGATCAATAACTTCAAAATAAAACATGGCTACTACCCCAAAATATTGGTTTTGAAAAATTTGGGTGTTATCGGACTGGATGAGAATGACCATTCATTAAGCATACTATTAGATGTTTTTGAAGATTTGCTAAAGGTGAATCACTATACCAAAAAATTTGGCGGCTATAAACCACTTACACCGGAACAGATTAAATTTCTTGATGAATGGGAGGTGGAACAGTTCCGGAGAAAATTACTCAAAGAAGGTAGTTTGCCGGGCGTATTGCAAAATAAGATAGCTGTTGTTACCGGTGGTGCACAGGGATTTGGTGCGGGAATTGTGAAAGCTTTATTTGAACAGGGAGCCAGTGTTGTTGTGGCTGATCTTAAGATCGAAAAGGGGGAAACTCTTGTCAAAAAGCTAAATCGGTCTTCAAAGTCTGCCGGGGCACTTTTTGTTGAAACTGATGTATCAAATGAAAAATCTATTGAGAATATGGTTTTTGAAACGGTGAAAAGATTCGGGGGGATTGATATATTGATCAGTAATGCAGGGGTTCTGAAAGCCGGAAGCCTGGAGGAGATGGATCCTGAAATATTCGATTTCGTTACAAGCGTGAACTATAAAGGATATTTCAATTGTACCAGGCAGGTTTCAAAAGTGATGAAGCTCCAAAATCAGTATAATCCTGATGAGTATTTTAATATTATTCAGGTTAATTCCAAATCAGGACTTAAAGGAAGTAATAGGAATTTTGCATATGCAGGCAGCAAATTCGGTGGTATCGGACTAACACAATCCTTTGCATTGGAATTGGCAGATAACAAAATAAAGGTGAATTCAATTTGTCCGGGTAACTATTTCGATGGTCCGTTATGGTCGGATCCTGATAACGGATTGTTTGTACAGTATCTTGAAGCAGGAAAAGTAGAAGGTGCTAAAACAATGGAAGATGTAAAACGTTACTATGAAAAGCAGGTACCTATGGGCAGAGGGTGTAGCGTTGAAGATGTTATGGTTGCAATACGGTACGTTGTTGAACAAAAATATGAAACAGGACAAGCTGTTGCAGTTACCGGCGGGCAGATAATGTTAAGATGAAGACATATGAAAACAACTGCAATACGAATTTACGGTAAAAACAACCTCCGCATGGAGGAGTTTGATCTTCCTGCAATGAAGGAAAATGAGATCCTTGCAAAGGTAGTGTCAGACAGTATATGCATGTCGTCTTATAAAGCAGCTAAACAGGGAACTACTCATAAGAGGATACCTGATGATGTAGCTGAGAATCCAACGATCATCGGTCATGAATTTAGTGGTGAACTTGTGGAGGTAGGGGAAAAATGGGCAGGCCGGTTTAACCCGGGACAAAAATTCTCAATTCAGCCAGCACTTAATTACAAAGGAAGTCTGGATGCACCGGGATACTCTTTCAGATGGGTTGGCGGAGATGCAACTTATGTTATCCTTCCCAATGAAGTTATGGAAATGGATTGCCTGCTCGAATATAAAGGGCCGGGATATTTTCCTGCATCGCTTTCCGAACCACTTTCATGTGTTATTGGTGCTTTTCATGCCAACTATCATCTGGAAACCGGATCATATGTCCACAAAATGGATATTGTTGAAGGTGGTAATATGGCTATTCTTGCGGGTGGCGGACCAATGGGACTGGCAGCTATAAACTATGCGCTTTATCGGGGGAGAAAACCAGGTAAATTGGTTGTAACTGATATTGACAATTCCAGGCTTGAACTAGCCAGACAATTGTTTTCTGAGGAAGAAGCCCATAAGAAAGGTATTTCAATTAAATATGTGAATACAGCAAATATAAAGAACCCTGTGGAGGAATTGTTAAAACTTACTGATGGCAGGGGATATGATGATGTATTTGTTTTTGCACCTGTCCCTCAGGTAATTGAGCAGGGAGATGCTATACTCGGGAGGAACGGATGCCTGAACTTTTTTGCCGGACCGGAGGACAAACAATTTAGTGCAAATATAAACTTCTATAATGTTCATTATAATTCAACTCACATAGCAGGAACAAGCGGGGGTAATAACAATGATATGAAAGAGGCACTAATGCTGATGGAACAGGGGCTGAATCCTGCCGGTCTTATTACCCATATAGGCGGACTTGATGCTGTTATTGATACAACTCTTAATTTGCCACATATAACTGGGGGAAAGAAACTTATCTATACCCATATCAGTATGCCTTTAACAGCAATTAAATCGTTCAGTGAAAAAGGAAAGACAAACTCGCTATTTAAGAAGCTGGCAGAAATTACCGAAAGAAACATAGGGCTTTGGTCAACTGAGGCGGAGGAGTACCTGTTGGGAAAGGCACAGCGAATTTAACAAAGGATTCTCGCAGGGTATTATCTCTCTGATATGATCCGGTTAGCAAATTTCCTGGAAATATAATTGTCATAACTCTGACATACGTTGGTTGCAAATGAAACGGCTCTCTCCTGTATATTCTTCCAGTCATCAATTGTGAGTTTGTCCAGATCAGCTTTCTTAACATTACGCTTAAAAAGTCCGTATATTATCCCTGCATTGAAATTATCACCGGCGCCAATTGTGCTTATAGTAGTAATTTCAGGGACTTCAAATTTTGCAGTAACAGTTGGAGATTGTATGGCAACAAAGTGATTGCTGGCAGTATAGACCAGAGTGGGGCAATATTGACGAACCGCTTCATATGCCTGTTCAGCATTGTCAGCTCCGAAAATATTCCTGAAATCTTCATCTGAACCCCGGACAATATCAGCAAATGACATGTTCTGAAGTATTACCGGTTTCAGGGATGGTAATTCTTCTTTGTGTGGTGACCTGAAATTAGGATCATACAAAATAATAGCTCCCTGATCACTGGCTTTTTGAAGAAGATCAAGCAGTTTTTTCCTGACATCAGAATTAAGAGCAAAAAAGGATCCGAATATCAGAATATCATCTTTTTGGAATTCGGGAATCCGGATATTCAGTCGTTCGGGTGGGTATGACTTGTAAAACGTATAAGAAGCATTGTTATCCTTATCAAGGAACGCCAGTGATATTGCTGTCTGCCCATCATGATACCGGTAAATGTGATCGGTTTGTACATGGTTTTCTTCAAGAAATGTTTCTATTTTCTCACCAACAGGATCATCACTGTATTCACTTATGAAATTTACAGGTAATCTTAACCTCCCCAGTGTTACGGCAGTGTTTAGCATTGCACCTCCGGGCTTGGAGGCTTTTGGCTGGTTATTTTGGAAAATTATATCGTAAAGTGTTTCACCAATAGCGTAAATTTTTCTCATCTTCTCTTCTCCTTTTTGCCTCTTCTACTTTTTTATTTTACCGCAGTGAAATATGCTCCTACGTCGCATTTCACGTGGCAGGCATTCAGTATTCTACATTTTACATTCTTTATTATCTTTCGTTTCCCTTTCCATTTTCTCCTTTTCTCATCTTCTCCTCTTCTCATTTTCTCCTTTTCTCATTTTCTCACCTCTCATCTCTCATCTCTTCATCTTTCCGTCGCCCCCTCGCCCCCTCGCCCTCTCGCCCTCTCGCCCTCTCGCTCTTTCCCCCAGGTATCCTCCATGGTGTCTTTTTGCATAATCTTCACTATTAAACCCAATCTTTTCTATTAGCAGGACCACCAGTATATCCCCAATAACAGTCATCGTTGTTGTTGAAGTAGTGGGAGTAAGGCCGAGTGGACAAATCTCATCAGGATTACCGGTATGTATTGTAACATCCGATAATTTGACAAGTGGTGAATCCGGGTTGCCGGTAATAAGAATAATGGGCAAATGGTTATGCAGATTTCTTGAAAGATCGAGTAGTTCAAGTATCTCACGGGTTTTACCTGAGTTTGATATCAATAACAATACATCTTCTTTCCTGATAACCCCAAGATCGCCATGCTGGGCATCGCTGGGATGAAGAAAAACAGCAGGTGTTCCGGTAGAACTGAAAGTAGTTGCTATATTGCTGGCTATCTGACCGGCTTTTCCCATGCCGCTTGCCACTAACTTGCCACAACCCTTATGAACCCTTTTGTGGATAAGTTCAACGGCTGCTTCAATTTTACCTGTTACAGGTATCCGGCTTATCGCAGTTGCTTCAGCAAGAAGAAGATTTTTTATTTTATTTTTCATGAATAGTCCTGTTTTACTAATTCTTGAGTAAAATTAATGCCAAATTTATTAAAATTTAACTTCTAAACTCATACACTTCTAAACTTTTCATTACCTCATTACTGCAACACTGCAACACTGCAACACTGCCTCACAATTTATTAACTCCTAAACCTATATGTGAAAGTTTATTTGTTTCTTTGTATAGAAGAAACAGGTTGTTAAGTAGAAAGTTCAAGGTTCAAGGTTTACACCCAGTAACCAGTAACCAGTAACCAGTAACCAGTAACCAGTAAACCAGTAACCAGTAAACCAGTAACCAGCATGAAAGCAATGGTACTCACCGGGATAAGGCAAATGGAACTGACAGATGTTCCTGATCCTGTTATATCAGGAGATAAGGATGTTCTGATTCGAATTAAAACCATCGGGGTTTGCGGATCGGATATTCATTATTATAAAACCGGACGAATAGGCAGCAAGATTGTCGAATATCCTTTCAGGGTAGGGCATGAATGTGCGGGGATTGTTGAGGAAGTTGGTGCCGGAGTTAAAAAACTTAAACCAGGTGATCGTATTGCAATAGATCCGGCTATCTCATGCTGGAATTGCGACCAGTGCAATACAGGCAGACCTCATACATGCCGGAACTTACGATTTCTGGGATGTCCGGGTCAGGCTGAGGGATGTATGTCTGAGTATATTGTAATGCCTGAGGAGAGTTGTTATCCTCTCTCAAATATTATTAGTTTTGAACAAGCTGTTTTTTCTGAACCTCTTTCCATCGGACTGTATGCTGTGAATCAATCGATAAAAATGGAAGAAGCTAAAGTTGGAATCTTTGGTGCAGGTCCTATCGGTATGAGTGTAATGCTTCCTTCTTTAAGTTATGGTGCAAAATATATTTTTGTTACTGACAAAATTGATGAAAGACTAAAGTTAGCGAAGAGTTTGGGTGCAGACTGGACAGGAAACCCGGATAAAGTTGATATTGTAAGTGAAATTAGAAGTAAAGAATCTTTATTGCTGGATGTTGTTTTCGAATGTTGCGGTCAGCAAGATGCTATTACCCAAGCAGTTGAACTCCTTAAACCGGGAGGCAAATTGATGATCATTGGAATACCTGAGATAGAGAGGTGGAGTTTTCCTGTTGATGAACTCCGCCATAAGGAAATTACAATAGTAAATGTTAGGCGGCAGTTAAATTCGGTTATTCCTGCCCTTAACTTAATTGAAAACAAAATTGTAAATATTGCCCCGTTAATTACACACCGTTTTAGTTTTAAAGATTCAGTTAAAGCTTTTGAAATGGTTGCGGAATACAGGGATGGTGTTCTTAAAGCTATGATTGAACTTGGATAGGTGAGTAGTTGAGTAAGTTGAGTGGGTGAGTAAGGAAGAACGAAGAGATCAAGGTTCAAAGACCAGTAACCAGTAACCAGTAACCAGTAACAAATAACATTTATCCTATGACATTCTTACACAGTGATTCTGAAAATATTATTTCCCGGGAGAATATACCTGTATCTATTTTTTCCGGAGCGAAAGAAGCTTCTGCATTAATTGCAAAGGAAATAGCAACTCTTATTAAGAAGAAAAAAAAGTCAAATGATTTTTGTGTACTTGGATTGCCAACCGGTTCGACACCTGTTGAGGTTTATGATGAATTGGTTAAAATGCATAAAGAGGATGGATTGAGTTTTGAGAATGTTGTAACTTTTAACCTGGATGAATATTATCCAATAGAGCCTCATAAACTGCAAAGCTATGTAAGATTTATGCGGGAACATCTTCTCGACCAGGTTGATCTTAAGCCTGAAAATGTTCATTTTCCGGATGGTACAATACCTGTTGAAGAAATACCTGAGTTTTGCAGGAAATATGAAGAGAAAGTTAAGTCTTATGGAGGAATTGACCTGCAGCTTCTTGGCATAGGTCGTACCGGACATATTGGATTCAATGAACCGGGTTCAGGAAAAAAATCACCCACCCGGTTAATAAGTCTTGATCATATTACAATAGCAGATTCCGCAAGCGATTTTTTCGGTGAAGAAAATGTACCAAAGAGAGCTATTACCATGGGAATTGAGAATATCCTGGAATCAAAAAAGATAATTCTAATGGCCTGGGGCGAGGGTAAATCAAAGATAATAAGTAATGCTGTGGAAGGTCCGGTTACTTCTAATATTCCTGCTACTTTTCTACAGGATCACCCGGATGCACATATTGTGCTGGATGAGGCAGCAACCGGCGAATTAACGAGATTTAAAACTCCCTGGCTTGTTGGTACCTGTCTTTGGGATGATAAATTGATCAGGAAAGGTGTTATCTGGCTTTGCCAGAAGGTTAATAAACCCATACTTAAACTTACTAACAGGGATTATAACGATAATGGTATGGGGAATCTGGTGGCTACAAAGGGTTCGGCTTATAATATAAATATCAGGGTGTTTAACCAGATACAACACACAATAACAGGATGGCCCGGAGGAAAACCAAATGCTGATGATTCTGACAGACCCGAACGCTCCACACCATTTCCAAAACGAGTGATCATATTTAGTCCCCATCCTGATGATGATGTAATTTCTATGGGTGGAACCTTTATTCGTCTTGTTGACCAGGGGCATGATGTTCATGTTGGGTATCAGACTTCCGGCAACATTGCAGTATTCGATGAGGAGGTGATTCGCTTTTCCGATTTTATGAGGGAATTTGAAGACAATTTTTTTAGTGATAGATCAGCTTCTGAAGAGTTGTATAAAGAGTTGGTTGAGTTCCTGGGTAAAAAACGCCCCGGGCAGGTTGATGCAGCAGATGTACAGAATATAAAAACACTTATTCGCAAAGCTGAAGCAAAATCTGCATGCCGGTATATTGGTATTCCTGAAGATCATATGCATTTTCTTGAAATGCCGTTTTATCAGACCGGTACTGTGAAAAAAAAGCCACTATCGGATGAGGACGTTAAGATTATCGTTGATATGATGCGGAAATATGAACCACATCAGATATTTGCTGCAGGTGATCTTTCTGATCCTCATGGTACCCACAGGGTATGCCTGGAAGCTATCCTCAAAGCACTGGAGGAAGTTAAACATGACAAATGGATAAAAGAATGCTATGTATGGCTGTACCGTGGTGCCTGGCAGGAATGGGATATATCGGAAGTGGATATGTCTGTACCTTTAAGTCCCGATGAGCTAATGAAAAAAAGAAGGGCGGTGTTTAAACACCAGTCACAAAAAGACAGAGCACTGTTTCCAGGAACAGATGAGAGGGAGTTTTGGCAGAGAGCTGAGGACAGAAATCGTGAAACCGCTCAACTATTTGACAGACTGGGTATGGCAGAATATGAAGCTATTGAGGCGTTTGTAAGATATATTCCGTAACTCCCGATTTTTATCTTGAAAAATAAGTTTTTGCTGTCGTCCGGAAATAAAAAAATACCGCTTCGCGATATTCCCTTTTTTTGTGAACCCGGAGGAATTCGAATCCCCAACCTCCTGATCCGTAGTCAGGTGCACTATCCAGTTATGCTACGGGTCCATTTCATTCGATTGGCAAAGATAGGAATTTTTTAAATCCTATCTATTAATTGATTTCAGAATTTAAATATAATAATTAGAATCTGTCTATAAAGTAGGAAAGTTTACATAAATAGTGAAAATCACAAATGACAAGCACCAAATATCAAATAAATCACAAAAAACAAGCACCAAATATCAAATAAATCTCAAATTCTAATGACAAAAAAATCAAACAAATTATTGTATATGTACTGTTTGGATTTTGTTTTTTCAAACATTGGATATTATTTACTCACAAAATAATTAATTTTAAAGGTGTTCGTGAGATCACTTCGTTAAGTTGTTATTTGTTTTTTGTTATTTGGTGCTTTGATTCAAAATTTATTTGATTTTATGGAATGACATTATTTAGATGTATGTAATTTTTTAAGTTTTATAATTGTATTATTTTTATTGTTTTAAACAAAGATAAAAGACCATGAAAAAACTCCTGAAAATAATCCTGAAATCATTATTGATAATTCTACTTATTCTATTAATAGTAATCATCTCTGTTCCATATCTTTTCAAAAACCAGCTTCTGGATAAAGTTAAGGAAGAGATTAACAAAAATGTGAATGCAAAAGTTGAGTTTGCTGATTTCAAAGTGGGTTTAATTAAACACTTTCCTAACCTGAGTGTATCGCTTACAGATTTAAATGTAACAGGTACAGATTCGTTTAGTAATGACACACTAATATCATTTAAATCATTTAGTACAGCATTAGACTTGTTAAGTCTTATTAAGAAAGATGGGATAAATGTCCGGTCGGTATCTTTGATCAAACCAAGGATTCATGCCAAAGTTATGGAAGACGAAAAAGTTAACTGGGATATAATGAAGGAATCTGAAGAGGAAACGGTTGAGGAACCTGATACTGTTGTGTCCGGAACACCGGATATTAAAGTTAATTTGAAAAAATTTGAGATAGTTGATGCAGAGATTGTTTATGAGGACTTGTATTCAAAAATAACAGCTTCATTACAAGACTTAAATTTTGAATTGAGTGGAAATATGTCTGCAGATTATACAGAACTGAACCTTAGTTCATCAATTAAAGATATTGATTTTATATATGGAGGAATGCAATATGTAAGAAATGCCATGCTAAAGATGAGTGCTGAGATAGGAGCCGATATGAAAAATATGATCTTTACTTTCAGGGATAACAGTATATTACTTAATGATCTGGGGATTGGCTTTGATGGGAAAGTTGAAATGCCTGAGGATAATATAAATATTGACCTGACATTCGCTTCAGTGGACAATAAGTTCAAGTCATTACTATCTATGGTCCCCGCTGTTTATCTTAAGGATTTTGAGGAGATAAAAACCAGTGGGGCTCTTACTTTGAGAGGAAAGGTTAATGGAATATATAATTCGGCTGATTCAACAATGCCTGATATCTCGCTGGAAATTATGGTAGATAATGCAATGTTTAGTTATCCTGACCTTCCCAAATCAGTTGAGAATATAAATATCACAACAAATATTTTTATTGATGGTACCGATATGGATAAGACTACGGTAAATCTTGATCGTTTTCATCTGGATATTGCAGGGAATCCTGTGGATGCAAGTTTAAAGCTAAGGACACCAATCAGTGATCCGGATATTTCAGGATCGCTAAAAACCAACATGGATCTTCAATCCATTGTAGATATTATTCCTATGGAGGATGTTGTCC
This sequence comes from Bacteroidota bacterium, assembly GCA_015222065.1. Classification (GTDB taxonomy): domain Bacteria; phylum Bacteroidota; class Bacteroidia; order Bacteroidales; family VadinHA17; genus JADFUQ01. Next base: position 4,292 of record JADFUQ010000161.1, on the reverse strand, counting down.
TTAAAGGAATTATTAATGCTGATTTAGATTTTGGCGGAAGCATGTCAATGTATGAAAAAGAGTTGTATGATGAGATCAAAGCTGACGGTACCGTATCATTAAAAGATTTTGAATTTAAATCACCCGATTTACCTCAAAAGGTAATTATTTCAAAAGCCGGGATGGAGTTTTCGCCTGAGTATGTTGAATTATCTGAATTAAGCATGATCCTTGGTAAGAGCGATATTAATATAAAAGGGAAAGTTGAAAATTTCATTCCTTTTGTTTTTGAAGATCAAACTTTGAAAGGCAGCCTTGATCTGTACTCTGCTAATCTGGATATTAATGAATTGATGCCCGAAACAGAAGAGGTGGTTAAAGATGATGAGACTGATTCCGTGGCACTTTCAGTAATTAAAGTCCCTGAAAACATTGATTTCGAGTTTACTTCAAAACTGGATCATATCGAATATGGCAATCTTGACATTGATAATACTTCAGGGAAAATAGTTGTAAGGGATGGAAAGGTAGTATTGGATGGATTGCAGATGGGCCTGTTGCAGGGATCAATGAGAATGAACGGTGAGTATAATACTACAGATATGACCAAACCGGGTGTAGAATTCGATATGGATGTTACTGATATTGACATTCCTTCTGCATTCAATGCTTTTAATACAGTAAAAAAACTTATACCATTGGCTGAAGGTCTGAATGGAAATGTTTCTACAAAGTTATCATATAATAGCCTTCTTGGAGAGGATTTGATGCCGGTGATTGAAACTATTAACGGCTATGGCCGGCTTCAGTCTGAAAATATTCAGGTTGTGAATTCCGTTACACTTGATAAAATTTCTTCAGCATTGAAACTTAAAAAGGATATGTCAAATACTTTCAAAGACCTGAACATTAGCTTTAAAATAATTGATGGGCGAATTTATGTTGAGCCTTTTAAAATAAACTTAGGGAATATCGATATGGTTATTGGTGGGGATCAGGGAATTGACCAGACCTTAAACTATCTTGTAAAGATGTCTGTTCCAAGGGCTTCTTTCGGTGCAGGTGCAAACCAGGTTATTGATGATCTGGCTGCAAAAGCCAGTGCAAAAGGTCTGAAAATTGAACCGGGAGAGAAAGTTAATGTAGATGTAAAAGTAACCGGTACTTTTACTGATCCAAAGATAGCTTTGGATATGAAAAGCAGTTCGGAAAATGCCATAAAAGCAGTTAAGAAACAAGTTGAGGAAAAAATTAAAAAAGAGGTTGAGAAGAAGAAAGAAGAGGTGAAGCAAAAGATTGATGAGGAAAAGGAGAAAGCAAAAGAAAAACTGAATGCTGAAGCTGACAGGATACTTGCAGAAGCAGAAAAGCGTGCACAACAGGTAAAAGATGCTGCTGCTAAGGCTGCTGAAGCACTGAGGGGAGAATCTAAACTGCGGGCAAAGCAATTAGAGAAAGAGGCAGCAGGAAAAGGGATGCTGGCTAAGATTGCAGCCCAAAAAGCCGCCGAAAAAATCAGGACAGAAGGGGATAAGAAAGCAGATAAACTTGTAAAGGAAGCCGATGATAAAGCTGAAAAAATTATGAATGAAGCAAGAGAAAAAGTTGAGGCATTAAAAGATAAATAAAAAAAAAGCCGTCTTTTCAGGACGGCTTTTATCATAATTATCAGAATACAAATTAGAATTTCTTCTCCTTGATACGGGCACTCTTACCGGTAAGTTTCCTCAGGTAAAAGATTTTTGCCCTGCGAACTTTACCACGTTTGTTTATTGTGATTTGATCAATAAACGGTGAAGCTATCGGGAATATCCTTTCAACACCAATATTACCTGACATCTTGCGAACGGTAAATGTTGCAGTATGTCCGCTTCCTTTTTTCTGAATTACAACCCCTCTGAATTGCTGGATCCTTTCCTTGTTTCCTTCAATTATTTTGTAGTGTACAGTAATAGTGTCACCTGCATTGAATTCGGAAAGATCGTTATCTGTAGCTAACTCTTTATTAACAACTTTCATTAAGTCCATGCCCCTAAAAATTATTTTTACTACTTAGGTTATTTGAAATCGCCCGCAATATTACAAATATTATTTTGAATAATTGCATTCAAGTTCAATTTATATGGATAAATTTTTGTTATAAAAAACTATTTTTACTGAACACACTAATTAACCTATGCCGGTTACTGGTTACTGGTTACTGGGTGCTGGGTGCTTTCAATCTTAACGCTCTACATTCTATATTCAAAATTCATCTCTCACTTCTCATCTCTCACCTCTCATCTCTCACTTCTCATCTCTCACTTCACTTTTGCCTTAACACTGGTTACTAGCAACTTGAGTTAATCAATGACCTGTATCACCTTTATATTCAAACTTTTCGCCAGTATCTTTAATTATTCTGCGATACCATTCTTCACCATATCCGGGCTGACTAACATTTGGAGTTACATAAATATATCCATCAGGGACTTCGCGTTTTTCTTTAATATTCCCATCCATATATTTGGTGAACAGATATTTGTACAACCCTTTCCATTCATTTACAGTTCTGTTTCCTGAATTCACTGAATAATCGGTGATAAATTCAATTGCCTGCTCACAGTTACTTTCATATAATTCTTTGGCTGCTTTATCAACAACAGGGATAGCATTGATATACTTCATTTCCAGTTCTTCCTGTTTTTTCCGGATATCTTTAATCATATAGTTATAACGTGTATAAGCGAAATTTGAAACTTGATTAAAAATCCAGAAAGCTGCATCGTCACTAAACTCCATCATTGAACCGTTACCAACCGCGTAAGTATGGGGTACCTGTGTCATCCCGCAATACATTGGTGTATAAACAGTTGTATATGTGTCATCAACACCAAACCAAATAATTCCTCCAATTGGATCGGGAAGCCAGTTTCTGGATTGAGTAATAAATGAAAAACCTGTTTGTTGGGTTGAGATAGCTCTTTCATTGAAATATGTTTTTTCGTCAACCTTCCACGTAAGTGGTCTGTATCGTATAATACGTTCAAACGGTCCGGTTCCTATATCTTTGGTCATATCCATCGGGCTATTCTGGAAATAATCCCTCATCATACCCATGACATCATGAACTGAAACTTTCTCATCGGGTTTAACCCAAAGAGGCATTTTGTTATGCAGATCATATCCCATAGCATATTCAAGATACATATCCATGCCTGATGTTACTTTATTGAATCCTGACCAAACTCTTGCTTCACAGAATCTTGCACCACCAAAATCAACAGGAGCATAAGCATCAGAAAAACTAAAATCTTTATCTTTTCCATCGAAGTATCCCATCTTACGGGCGACTTCAATAATATCAGCTGCATAGATAGTTTCAATTCCGGGATCAAATATCTTATCAAGATTATCTGACGAGATAGAAGTTTTTCCGTTTTCAAGCGGGAAGGTAGTTATCCTTGCCTGGTTGGCATGTCCGCTGATGTATCCATCGGGAATGCGACGGGCTACCCATACTGCACCGGTGTTGCCTTTGCCTTTGCCAATCAGTTCCATAAACCACACTTCGTTTTTATCAGAGATTGAGAAAGATTCACCTGAACTGCAGTAACCATATTCATCAAGAAGTTCTGCGATTGTTTTAATTGCTTCCCTGGCGTTTTTTGATCTTTGAAGTGTAATATACATAAGACTTCCATAGTCAATTAACCCTTCCGTATCTCTGAGTTCTGAATGACCGCCGTATGTAGTTTCTCCGATAGCAACCTGGTGTTCATTAATATTTCCTACTACAGAATATGTATGATTTACCTGTTTGATTTTTCCCAGGTATTTTCCGGTATCCCATTCATAAATATCAAACATGGCACCATCCGGATAATCGGCTGATGGCCTGAAATATAATTCTCCAAACAAAACATGAGAATCGGCTGCATAGGTTATCATAGTTGAGCCATCAACTGAAGCACCTTTGGTAATCAGGAAATTTGTACATGCATTTCCGGTTTGGTTGATAACCAGAAATGATAAGACAAGTGTAAAAATTATTAATATTCCTTTTTTCATAGCTAATTATTTTTTACAGTTTAAGAATGACAAATATATAAAAAAACTATTCCGGGTAATTAAAAATGATATGCAAGAAGAATGTTTTGAAACAGTGTTAAGGAGTTACGGGTTACGAGTTTCGGGTTTGGCATTACGGGTTAACTCGGAACCCTGAGTTTATTCGGAAATCAGACAAAATAATAACGTTATTAATAGGCTATGTTATGAAATATATAGCACATAAACTTTAGAATAATTATAGGAATCTTTATATATCGTCC